>JBASAI010000318.1:0-6836 GCA_049650525.1 Arcobacteraceae bacterium | reverse complement strand
CCTACTTGTATGATTCTATCTTCTTCTTGGTTTCCTGTTGTTTCTGTATCAAATAGTATGTATTTTGCCATTTTTTTCTTTTCCTTTTGTGTTATATTTTATTGGTTTATTAAAATAATCTAACTATTACTTACCTTCAACTCTGTTTCTACCATTTTCTTTTGCTTGATATAAAGCACTATCAGCACGCGCAATAACTTTATCTACATTTTCATCATCCTCATAATAAATAGATACTCCAAAGCTTGCACTAAAATTCCCAATGATTGGAAAATTATGTTTACTAATTTCTTCACGAAGTGACTGGGCTAGTTTGATAGTGCCCTGAAAATCAGTTTCTGAACATATTATCATAAACTCTTCACCGCCCCAGCGTCCTAAAATATCAACTTTACGTATATTTTCTTTAAGTATTTTGGAAAATTGAATAAGTACTTGATCCCCAACTTGATGACCATAGGTATCATTGACTCTTTTGAAATAATCAATATCAATAATAATGACACCAAAACTTCTTTTGAATCGATTACTACGATTAAATTCATCATTAAGTGTTTCATCAAGTTTTAGCCTGTTGAAGAGTCCTGTGAGCTTATCTGTAATACTAAGAAGCCTGTGTTCATTTAAACGCCCAATCATCTGGTTGTAACTATCTTTTAATATTAATAATTCATTTGTATTTGTCCAGTGAATGTTTAAATCAATAGCTTGAGGAGACTGAACATCTTGTTCATGTATTTTACTCGTAAACTCTTCCAAAGGGCGTCCTAGATATTTTTTTATAAAATAATAGATAATAAACCAAAGAGCAATTGTTTTAATGATGGAATTGATTAAAATAAGAATAAAACCATATTTAACCCGATCAAATACCAGTTGATTATTGGAGTATAATGTTACTTTGCCTAAAGGTATTTTATGATCAAATGCTGATCCCTCATATTGCAGGGGAAACTCATGTTTAAATAATGTATCAGTACCAAAACCAAACTCTTTTTGCTGTGTTACTCTTCCCGAAGAATCATAATAAGTTATCTCATTTTTTTCGTTGAGCACAGCTCCTATTTGTAAATCCATTTTATGATCAATAGATTCAACTTTAATCCCAACTATAATTGGTAAATTGTACATACCGAGTAAAATAGATTGCAACAATTCATGATTGTAAGTCCAAACTGAGTCAACAATACCTCGATTAAAAGTAGCTGGCAAGGTTTGAATCTCTTTATAAAAATTAGCTTTTGTATCTTCATACTCTTTATAAAGTTGAACAGCTGTTACCACCACTGCAACTAAAAAATAAAAGCCAAAAATTGTAGTCAATAGGTGTAAAGCAATACTTTGGCGAAATCGTTTTAATAGAGTGTTCATAATCAATTTTTACTTAACTTGCCAGTCTTTAATACCATATTTATCTAAAAGAATTTGCAACCGTCCATCTTTTCGCATTTTTATTGTTTCTTCTGAGAGAATCTTAGCATACTCTTTTGAACTCTCTTTTTTGGGTGAGAAACTAGCAAAAACATCAATAACTGCATCTGTTACTCCAGAGACTTTTATTAAATCTGTTTTACCCATTTGAGTGATTTTATATTCCAAAACGCTTTTATCTTCAACAATAGTAGTTATTCTGCCACTAATTAACATCTCTAGCAATCTTTCCAATGGTTTTTCACCCTTCATTGCTAAAACATTATGTGGGTTTTTATTCAGATACTCCATCACAGTTGGATCAACATAGTCATAACCATCAATCACACCTATCATCTTAGCTTCTTTAAGGGACTGGGTTCCTGTATACTTCCATGAAGAGTTTTTAAGGGTAAAAAAGGTGCTGTTACTTTTTCCAAGTGAAAAATCTGGAAAAATAAAATCAGGTGCTTCTTCTCTAAAACACGCCATAGTACCATCTAGTTTTCCTTCTCGAACCAATTCTAAACCACGGGTGTAATTAACTTCTACAAATTCAACTTTATGACCTCTTGCTTTCATAGTTTCAACTAATAGATCACCTAAATAACCAACTTTCCCACTATTTTGTCCTGGTATGCAATCGTAAGGGCACCATTCATCAGTAGCTATTTTTAGAGTATCAGACAATAAATGTAGTGGAAATAGTATGCTTAAACTAAATACTGCTATACCTACTGTTTTTTTTAAATCTTTCATCCAATTTTTCCTTAATAAATTATTTGAATTTCTCTTCATTTTTTGAATCATATTCTATTTTTTAACTTTTAAGTATTATGTCTTTTATTTCTTTTATCTAAGCTTTGAAATTAAAGCAGTTTTGAAAATAACATTTATAAAATTAACTTCTTTTAATGATGAGTTACTTCATCTCTTCCTGCTTTTAATCCAGAAAGAATTAATAAAACCAACAATGCAATTAATACAAGAAGTGCGTTTGTCCATGATTTTGTTATATCATATATAAAACCAATTAAAATAGGTCCAACTGCTGCAAACAAGTATCCTGCTGATTGAGACATTCCTGAAAGTTCTGCTGCTTTTTTAGCATGTGGAGTACGCAATGTTATAAAACCAATTGCCAAACTAATTGATCCACCCATTCCAAGTCCTATAAATATCATGGAAGAGATAACTGAAAAGGTGGATTGGGCAAATACAAGTATAACTAGTCCAATAAGGTATAAAAAAGAGATAATTGTTGCAATTAATTTTTGATGTTTAATTTTATCTGCAATTATTGGAACTAATAAAGTAGCTGGTAATCCTACTAATTGAAATAATAATAACATCATCCCTGAAAAATGGCTATCGAAATTTTTAAAAATAAGAATAGAAGGGATCCATGTAATCAGAGTATAAAATAACAAAGATTGTGTTCCCATATACAAAGTCACCCACCAAGCAAGTGGAGATTTCCATATCGATTTACTTTTTATAACCTCTTCTAGTTTTATCTCATCAGCATTATCATACTCTTCACTTTTTTTAAGTTGTGGAAGCCATACAAGTAGTGCTATTAAAGCTAAAATAATCCACATTGATAAAGAGGTATTCCAATCAGATACTTCACTTATAGGGATACTTAACCCTGATCCTAGTGCAGCAAAAATACACATACTTGTGATATAAATACTAATAATACTTCCAACATTTTTTTTAAATTTATGTTTTATTACACTAGGTATTAATACATTTCCTATAGCAATTCCTATCCCTATAAGTATTGTACCTGCAAATAATCCTACAACATTTGTATAAGAACGAACTAACTCTCCTATTATTATCAATAGAAGTGCTGCAAACATAGTTAAACCATGTCCAAATCGATGATTTATTCTTGCAACAAAAGGTGAAAATATAGCAAAAGCTAGTAAGGGAAGTGTTGTAATAAATCCAGCCATACTGCTATTTAAATGATATTCTGTTTGTATCAAATCAATAACAGGCCCTACGGATGTAATAGGTGCTCTTAGATTAAAAGAAACAAAAATAATTCCTAAAAAAATTATCAATAAATGAGAATTCGATTTCATATATTTAGCCTTTATTAAATTTTTAAAATATAATAGATAAAAAATTACATATCATCTTTAATGAATTTTAATGCTAAATCAGCACCTGGATAATCAGCAGTAAAATAAATGACACCGATGAACATAAGTGTAGTCAGTATATAAAGAATCGAATACAAAATGATATGTTTAGTTTGCATATTATACTGAACATTTTTAATGAGTTTTCTTCTATTCATAATCTCAAAAAATAATTCAATCCCACCTATTACTATTACAAATAATAAAATCCATACCTCAAATAGATATACTAAATAAGCAGCTCCAAGTAACCCAAGTGTTAAAATTAAAATACCTAAATTGCTATTGAGCGAAAAGGCAATAGACTTCACAACTCGTCCTCCATCTAATGGATTTATAGGTATTAAATTAAATAAGTTTAACAATGCCATGAATGAAGCTAATCCTATTGCTAAACTTGATTCAAACATTACCCCATAAAATAAAAAAGGAAGAAGTAGCACTAGCCCATACCAAGGTCCCATAAGTGAAACATATACTTCTTCTGTACGAGTTTTAAAACTTCTATCTGGTACAGCAGCACCACCAACAAAAGGAATCAAATAAATACCTTTGGTTTTAATCCCACATCTTTTCATACCTGTAATATGACCATATTCGTGAAATACAATGGCACCTAATAATATAATAGCAAACTCCCATGTAAACATATAAGAATACGCCAACATCGAACCTGATGCCAAAGCTATCTTAATCACTTTTGCAGATTTAAAAAATTTAAGTAAAATGGGTGATATTTTAATTATAAATGCAATTAATCCTATATTTTTAAACATATATTATATTCCTTTTATCTAATTTTAGAATTATAGCCAAATAATTAACGTGCACTTCATATTTAATAAAGAGAAAAGATTAAATAATTGAATATTTGATATAATATAAAAAAAGGAGTTTATGTGAAGTTTTCATTATCATTTCGCATTTGGCATTGGTTAAATGCTATTATAGTATTAGGATTATTAGGCACGGTATTTTTGCGGCAAACATTTTTAAGTTGGAAAAATAATGCTGAGATTTTAACAGCAAAGTTACTGGAGATGGATATAGAGATCACTCAATCTCAAGCAAAGATTTTAGGAAAAGCAATTCGTGCGGAAATGTGGGATTGGCATATTATCCTTGGATATGGATTGGCTCTATTAGTTCTTTTTAGAGTTTATTTATATTTTAAAGATTCTTCAACAAAAGAAAGTTTTAACTCTTTATCTTTACATAAGAAAGTTGTACATATTTCATATTATCTTTTAAATATTGCACTCGTAGTTATTGCAGTGACTGGTTTAGTAATTCATTTTTATCAAGAGTTAGGAATAGTAAAAGATACGGCACATGATATTAAAGAGATTCATGAACTTGCATATATTCTTATTTTGTATTTTGTACCATTGCATATTTTAGGTGTTATTATTGCAGAAAATAGAGATGAAAAAGGGATTATTTCTCGAATAGTAAATGGAAAGGAGTAGTTTTAGTTAACTATTTCAATCCAAAGTTAAATGAACAAAAAGGGAACATCATGCTAACTATAGAAGATATCGTTGTAAAAAATAAAAATATTCCTAAGAAAGATTATATATGTACTATAAGAGGGTACATATATGAACCAAACCTTGGTGACCCTGATGCTGGAATTAAACCAGGTACATCATTTAAAGAGCTTCCGGAGGATTGGGAATGTCCTGACTGTGGTTCTACTAAAGATGATTTTGAAGAGTTAGATTAATGATATGTATCGAGTACACTTCTCAACCTGACAGTACAGCTACAACTGATCCCTTTTAATCGTATCGAGTATCTTTTTTGCAGTTTCATAGTCTAATTTTAAGAGTTTATCTTCTAACACTTCCGCTGTGAGTTTATCAACGAAATATTCAACCTGTTTTACAAGCACCATGATTTTACTTTTGACAAGAAAACTTCCTCTACCTATATCTTCACTAATTTGCACTAAATTATTTATAAAATCACTTTTAAGATACGCTTCGTTTTCATCATTACTTATTGGCTTTTTATCTTCTAAGCTCGCAATTGAATCCAAAACAACCTCTAAACTTTTTTTCAATAAAGGGATAACTTGCCTTATTTTATCTTTATTATCACTATCATGGATATACGAACTGTATTTAAAAACATCAGTAAAAGCTAAGTTTCCACTTAATCCTTTGAGAGTATGAATCAGATCATGAAACTCTTTTGAATCATCAGAAATATTTTCGATTTGCGTGAGGATATTTTTTTTGTCCTTAGCAAAATGATTCAAAGAACTATAAGCAAGATCCTTTTCTTGGTTAAATCGTTCAAAAAGCTCTTTGAGATTGATCCCTTTTATATCTTTTGTATTGTCAATCTTCTGTTTTTTTTCAACAATTTCAATCTCAGATATTAGATACTTCCGTAAAACATTTCGTAATGCTTTTATATTGATGGGTTTTGATAAATGATCTTGCATACCCACTTCTTTTGTTTTAGATATATCTTCAGGCATCACAGCAGCACTCAATGCTACAATTGGAACATCTTTATTGAACTTTCGTATTAAAATAGTCGCATCAAATCCATCCATCACAGGCATATGTAGATCCATAAAAATAATATCAAAATTATTTTCTTTCGCTTTTTGAACAGCTATTTCTCCATTGAGAGCACAGATAACCTCAAGTCCAAATTTCTTAAAGTTTTGCTCAGCTACGAGCTGATTGATTTTATTATCTTCGACAAGTAAAACTGTCCCTTTAAATTTCTCTATTTTATTTTTGCTTTCTATAAGTTCAAGCTGTGTGTCATTTACCAATGCATCCAAAAAGGTAGACGTACTAAAAGGTTTTAAAATAATATTTTTTATAGCAATTTCATGTTGCTTTAATATGGTATGTATTTTTTCCTGTTCCCATGACTGTGCAAGTATAAAACTTCGTTTTGCATACTCTTTGCAGTAGACTTTCATCTCATACAAAATACTTGTTGCTTCTTTTTCTGGCATTTTCCAATCAAGTACAATATAATCATAAATACTACTTTGTAAAAGTTTAGAAGCACTCTTACGATCAAAAGCGTACTGTACATTGAGTCCAATCATCTTAATCATTTCATTGAGTGAATTTTTCACTTTATCTTCATATTCAATCACTAAAATGTTTTTATTTTTCAAGTTTTGAGATAAAAAAGAGTAGTCATTTTCTCGATATTTCAATACAATATTAAAACTAAAAGTAGTTCCAGTTCCTTTTTCACTTTGTACAAAAATCTCACCACCCATAAGTTTTACAA
>JBASAI010000317.1:0-1655 GCA_049650525.1 Arcobacteraceae bacterium | reverse complement strand
TCATTTTCAAGCTCTTCTACTGTAGAGTTTTCTTTGATATCAAGAGTATTTTGTACGATAAATTCACCTTTATCATACTCTTCATTTACAAAATGGATGGTTACACCAGATTTTTTTTCATTTGCTTTTATAACTGCTTCATGAACAAATCTTCCATACATCCCTTTTCCACCAAAGTTTGGTAATAAAGCAGGATGAGAGTTGATGATCTTATTTTCATAAGTACGCACCAAAATAGGCTCGATTTTTTTCATATATCCAGACAAAAAGATATAATCACACTCATACTCTTCTAACAACTTTATAATCTTTTGATCCAAGTTTTCATTTGGAAATAGATTTTGATTGATGATATAAGCAGGTGTATTTCTCTTTTTTGCATTTTGTAAAACATTTGCTTTACTATTGTTTGAGATCACCACAACTACTTCTGCATTGAGTTGTTGAGATTTACATGCATCATCCAATGTCATATAGCCACTTCCATTATAAGAAGATAAAATTCCTATTTTTTTCATACTATATACTTTGGTACATCTGCATGTATATTTGTCAAGATCTCATAATGCACTGTATCATGCACTACAGCTAAAGCACGAGCATTGTCAAAAAGACAAATAGTTGGATCATCACCCTCTACACTTAAACTATCCATAGAAACTCGCCCTAATATCTCTTTATCTTTTGCTGTATATGCTTTTTTTCGTTCATTGAGTCTGAAAAAACCATCTCCATAGCCAACATCATAGTTAGAAACTACAAAGTTGTCATACGGAACGGCATATGTTGCTCCGTAGTTTATATCATCTCCAACATTAAGTACTCTTGTAGAAATTTTATTTCCATGAAAACTTAATACTGGTTTTACTTTATCTTTCACATCATCAAAATCAAGATAGCCATAAAGTCCAATACCGATTCTTGCAATATCATAAAGATCATTATTTACTTTATGAGCCCCTGCACTATTGGCACAATGAATTCTAAAACTTGTATCTATTTTAGACTTGATTCTACTTACAGCTTCTAAGAAAAGTTTTTCTTGATTTGAAGTGATGGCATCACTTTCATCTGCACTTGAAAAATGTGTAAATACCCCATGAAGTTGTAAATTTTTACTTTTAATTAACGCTATTGCTTCCTCTATTTGAGAAAGTTTGATCCCATTTCGTGACATTCCTGTATCGATTTTGAGCTCTATTTTTATACCCTCTGGAGATTTTTCCAAATCTTCAAGTCCATTGAGACTAAAAATATAATTTTCTGGATATGTTTGAGTCGGTATCTCATACATAATAAGAATTGTCTCAAACCCATACGCAGAAGCAATATCAGCTTCAAAAGTATTTCTCACCATTGTATGCTTGATCCCAAACTCTTGAGAGAGTTGACACATGGGTTCTATCCCATGTCCATATGCATTGTCTTTGAGTGCAATACAGATTTTGTTTTTATCGCCTAATAATTTTGTATAATAATCAGCGTTGTGAAAAAATGATTTTTTATTTAGATTTATATATCCCATGTACTATCTTTATTTTAGAGGTATGCTCCATTTTTTATAATATGCAATAACTCGTAAGCTAACACCTATTACGAAAATAATTGCAATATTTATCGGTGTGATTGTATCGAACTTATCTAAAATATATACT
>JBASAI010000316.1:0-2439 GCA_049650525.1 Arcobacteraceae bacterium | reverse complement strand
GGATATAATATCTCCTCAATAGCAGGACTGAGCCTGTGAATCTCATCGATAAATAAAATATCACCCTCTTCTAAGTTTGTTAAAATAGCAGCTAAATCACCACCCTTTTCGATTGTTGGGGCTGCTGTTACTTTTATGTTTGCTTCCATTTGATTTGCAATAATATGACTAAGTGTCGTTTTCCCAAGTCCTGGAGGTCCAAATAGTAAAATATGATCTAGAACTTCTTCTCTTTTTTTACATGCTTTGATAAACACTTGAAGATTTTTTTTGATTTTTTCTTGACCTATATATTCATCCCAAATACTCGGTCGAAGTGTAACTTCATCCGAGCTATCTTCAAATGACATTTTTTCTAGTTCTACTAATCGTTCCAATACACTATCCTAAATTTTTATTGACTATACCATACTTTATAATAATTAGTTCATTATATTGCATTATGCAATGTTATTCCATACCTTCAACATATCGTATCACCTGATTTCTACCATTGTGTTTTGCTTGATACAAAGCAATATCACTTTGCTTTACATATTTCCAAAAGTTTTTATCAGTATTTGGGAACATAGAAGTTCCGATACTTACTGTTTTACTAAAGGTTTCACTTCCTGTATCTATTTTTTGTTGCGCAAATGCGATTCTTATCTCTTCTGCTTTTGAACTTAAATGCTCTTCTGTACAATCATTGAGTACTACTACAAACTCTTCACCACCAAATCTTATGATCACATCATCTTCAGAAATAACATCCATTAAAGTATTTGAAATAGTTTTAATAGCAATATCGCCAATATCATGCCCATAATTGTCATTAATAAGTTTGAAATAATCTATATCTACCATCATTAAACCACAAGGTATATTTTTATATTTTCCATTATAGAGTTTAGTGTCGATATATTTTTCTAAATATTTTCGATTGTATAAATTTGTCAAAGGATCAGTTTGTGCACTTTTTTCTAAAATTTGCATCAGTTTTTTACTCACTATTTCAGGTTTTGAAGAGTTTACATAGTCATTTATAAAAGGCAAACATTTTCGAACTCTCTCATGCTCTTCTTCTGTATCAGATACAATTGAAACGATAAAATCTAAGTCATTAGAGATCGAATACGGCACACAAATATAAAACTTATCAGTGTCTTTATTACTTTTGCATACATTTTTAAACTGGCAGGAGTCAACAATAGTATTTGTTCTATCTGCACGACATTCATTGTCACATGGAGTACAAATAATCTTTTTATTGACATATACAATATCTGTTTTTTTATTTGTTGTATCAACTTCTAAAAAGTTAAAATCAGTCAAATTAAATTTCGTTTTTAAAACATATGCAAATCTATTATATACATCCTCGATATGTTCATCATGCTCAATGGTTGTTCTAAACTTATAGATATCTGCAAGTCTTGTAACAGTATTTTCTACTGCTATCATAGGATCTACTATATCACTTGTTTTATGAGCTGTTAAAAATACATCTATTTTCTTTTCAATAGCATTTAAATTATTTTGTAATTTATTCATATGCTCATTTATCCAGTGAGCTACTTCTTTTGCTTCACCTTTATTGATATTTTCAATTCTTCTTGTATAGTCACCTTTATTTGCAGATTTCATAACATACTTGATAGATTTAAATATATCGATATATGGAGTGATCAAATTTCGTACAAAAAACAAAATAATCAAAATCAGCAACAATGATATAAAAGAGACATAGAGCATAATCTCTACACTTGTATCTTTTAAATCATCGATAGTCATCACCATCGAAATTGCACCCAGTGTATTTCCTACTTGTGTTTCATGACAGGCTAAACAATCAATCGATGGTGTTTTTTCTGCTTTATAAGGAATAGTTATTCTATAAGTACTATGTCCGAAAAAATTTTCATCAACAACGGCAATGCTCTCACCTGTTTGCATAACTTTTTCATCGATTTCATCGCGAATAACCTCTTTACCTTCACCAAACTGCTTCGTTACCTCTTCAGATCGTATGATCCATAAATTTTCAATATTAGGAAGGCTTTTTGTTTCAGAGATATAAAAATCTCTATTTTCCATAATACCATTGACCATATGAGCAGTAAGTCCATTTTTCACACTTTGTGAAACTAGATGTGCTTTTGTTTTTGCACTATTGATACCAAATTCTCGTAAATTAAAAGCAATGTTTGCAATCATCACGATAAACATTGCTATCATGATAAGCGCTATTGTTGAAATTACATTTCTTTTTGTATTCATAGTAAACTCTTTCTTCTTTTATTTTTATACAAAAATTTAGTATATTTCACTATCCGCTGGAAACTGTTTCGTTGAAACATCTTCTACATATTTTTTCACACTTTCTCGTACCATATTCGCACCATCAAGATATCTTCTTACAAATTTTGGTTTAAACTCATCAAAAAATCCCAACATATC
>JBASAI010000315.1:0-6300 GCA_049650525.1 Arcobacteraceae bacterium | reverse complement strand
GTAAAAGCTATTCTCGAAGCATTTGAATGGGTAGGAATGCCAAGTGATTGTGACATAGAATACCAATCAAAAAGAACAGACATTTACAAAAAATATATTACGCAACTTCTTGAAGAGGGCAAAGCATATAAATGTTATATGAGTAAAGAAGAGCTTGCTAGCTTAAGAGAAAAACAAGAAGCAGCAAAAGAAAATCCTAAATACGATGGAACATGGCGACCAGAAGAGGGGAAAGTTTTACCTCCGATTCCAGCTGATATTGAACCAGTTATCAGAATCAAAGCACCTTTAACTGGAACGATAGAGTTTGAAGATGGTGTAAAAGGTGATATGAAATTTGATGCAAATCAAGTAGATGATTTTGTAATTGCTCGTGCAAATGGTATGCCTATTTATAATTTTGTGGTTGTTATCGATGATCATCTTATGCAAATGACAGATGTTTTACGAGGAGATGATCACTTATCAAATACTCCTAAACAGATCGTTATTTACAATGCACTTGGATTTGATGTACCAAAATTTTATCATATGCCAATGATCAATAATCCACAAGGGAAAAAGCTCTCTAAAAGAGATGGTGCAATGGATGTAATGCAATATAAACGAGATGGTTACTTACCAGAAGCACTACTGAACTTTTTGGTACGACTTGGTTGGTCAAATGGAGATCAAGAGATATTTAGCATGGATGAGATGCTTGAACTGTTTGATCCAAACAATATCAACAAATCAGCATCTGCTTATAATACAGAAAAACTCAATTGGATAAATGCTCACTACATCAAAAATGTGCCCAACTCAAGATTGATAGATGATCTAAAATTTCATAACTGTGAAATCCACGGACACGATAAAAAAGAGATGCTTTTGGATCTTTGTAAAGAAAGAGCAAATACATTGGTAGAATTAAAAAATGCTATTGAAAATATACTTGATACACCAACAGAGTATGACAAAAAAGGAAGTAAAAAGTTTGTAAAAGAGGGAACAATTGAGATGTTAAACTCTTATATCGCTTTACTTGAGCAAAACAAAAAGTTGCATACTCCTTTTGATATCGAGTCTATTACAAAACCATTTATCGAAGAAAATGAATTAAAATTTCCACAACTTTTCCAACCAATAAGAATCTCACTTACAGGTGGAACAAATGCACCATCTGTATATGATATCATCGCTGTTTTAGGCATCGAAGAAACAATAAAAAGAATAAATAGTGCGATTTTAGTAAACTTTGGAAAAGAGAGCGAATAATTATGAGTAAAGTTATCATACCTCTTGCAATTGGTTTTGAAGAGATAGAGGCTGTAAGTATTATAGATATATTAAGACGAGCAGAAATTGAAGTTGTTACAAGTGCACTTACTGAAAATCTTTTAGTAACAGGTGCCAATGGAATAACAATACAAGCTCAAACTATAATTCAAGATATAGATGAAAATCACTTTGATATGATAGTATTACCAGGTGGAGGAGAGGGTACAGAAAATTTAGCCAAAAATTTACATGTGCAGAACCTTTTAAAAGCATTTGATAAAAAAGGGAAAAATATTGGAGCTATTTGTGCGGCACCATACGCTTTACATACAGCAGGTGTTTTAAAAAAAAACTATACATGTTACCCATCATTTGAAAAAAAAATTAAAGAAGAGGGTTTTCAAGGTGATAAATTTATGGTCGTGGAAGATGAGAATATACTCACTTCGCGAGGTCCTGCAACTGCAATTTGTTTTGCCCTTGAAATAGTGAAAAAGTTACAAGGCAAAGAGATCTATGAAAATGTTAAATCTGGACTTTTAGCTACATACTGTAAATAAATATTATAAATAAACAAGGATAAAGATGATAACAATTTGGCATAATAATCGATGTAGTAAATCACGAGAAGCAAAAGCACTCTTAGAAGAAAACAATCTTGAATTTGAAGTATTTGAATACCTTAAAAATGATTTTTCAAAAGAAGAACTACTTAAAGTTATGGCACAACTCAATATCAAAGATATAAACGAGATGCTACGAACAAAAGAGAAAGAGTACAAAGAACTTGATATCGCAAACAAATCACAAAATGAGATACTTGAGCTTGTAGTACAAAATCCAAAACTAGTGGAGCGACCAATCATCATCAAAGACAATAAAGCGTGTATCGCTAGACCTATGGAAAACCTGAAAAATTTACTAGGATAAAACTATGAATAATAAAAAATACTTTTTAAAAAAGATATCAAACTACGCAATTGTAGGTGGACTAGGAGCTACACTAATAGTTTCTATGACTGCCTGTGAGGATAAAAATGCAAATGGGCAAAATATGCAAAATGGTGGAGCCATAGCAAATGCAAGTCAAAAGCAGGGCGCTTTTGTAATCGTAGAAAAAAATGCTCAAGGTGGATACCAAATTGTTGATGAGTTTCCTAGTACGAGTACTACTATCGTTTTAAGAGAAAATGGAACAGAACGAATCCTTTCAAAAAAAGAGATTGATCAACTTATCGCACAAGAAGCTAAAAAAATAGACAATGGAACATCAAATCTTACCAATCCACAAAATGCACAAGTAAGTGGTGGAGGTATGGGACTTGGTGAAACTATTTTGGCTTCTGCTGCTGGAGCAATGCTCGGAGCTTATATAGGGAATAAACTGTTTAATAACAGTAACTATCAAAGCCAAAGACGAACAAACTACAAATCTCCATCTACTTACTCAAAAAGTGTGAATAGTTTCAATAAAGCAAAAACTTCAAGTACCTCACGATCAACATCAAGTACAAAAAGAAGTGGATTTTTTGGTAATAATAGAAGTACATCCACTCGATCTGGTGGATTTTTTGGAGGCTGATACATGAAACTCAAAAAAATACAACCTTTAACAAATGAATACCTAGAATCAATAGGTTTCACTTGGCATACAGATACAGATAAAACTTCATATATAAGTGATGAAGTTGTAAGTATCTCTGAAAAAGAAGCTGAAGCATACTATGAAGCAACAAATGAACTCTATGATATGTTTTGTGAGGCAGCGCAACATGTGATCGACAATAATCTTTTTCATGACCTTGATATCCCTTTTAATCTTGTGGAAATTATCAAAGCTTCATGGGATGATGATGTGCATTGGCATCTTTATGGACGATTTGACCTAGCTGGTGGACTTGATGGTAAACCAATTAAACTGATCGAATTTAACGCAGACACTCCAACGGCTGTGTTTGAAACAGCAATTGTACAATGGGCGATGCTGAAGTTTAATGAGCTTGAAGAATCAAGTCAATTTAACTCACTTTATGAGGCACTCAAAGATAACTTTAAACGATTTGTTACTTTAGATGGAGATATTGAAGAGTTTGAAAAACACTATGAGAAACTGAATTGGAAGATCCTTTTTTCTTCAGTTGCTGGTGATGATGAAGAGGAAAATACGACAAAACTTTTACAGCATATAGCTACAGAAGCTGGATATAAAACAGATTTTGAGTTTATAGGGGATGTAGGATTTAGTAGTGATGGTATCTCAAAAGGTGATGAACTTTTTGAATTTTGGTTTAAACTTATTCCATGGGAAGATATTGCCATCGATGAGGGTGAGCTAGCTGTTATTCTAACTGAGATGATCAACAATAAAAAAGCGATCATCTTCAATCCTGCGTATACACTTTTGTTTCAAAGTAAAGGTATCATGAAAATTTTATGGGACCTGTATCCAAATCATCCACTTTTACTAGAAACTTCTTTTGAACCCCTAGAACATACAAAACAAGTAGAAAAGATGTGTTTTGGACGAGAAGGTGCAAATGTCGCTATCGTAAATGAAGATAACTCTTTAGAAACAAAAACAGATGGTGCGTATGAAAACTTCAAACCTATCTATCAAGAGTATGTAGAGTTTCCACAAGATAAAAATGGTGACCACTATCAAGCTGGAGTTTTTTACTCGTATGAAGCGTGTGGACTTGGTTTTAGAAAAGGTGGTGTTATTTTGGACAATATGTCGAAGTTTGTAGGGCATATTGTAGAATAGTTCTACATTTTTAACAAAGGAAAGAGATGTTAACCGATCAAATTTTTATCAATATAGCAAAAGAGATAGCAAGTGCTAGTAAATGTGTCTCAAAACAAGTGGGCGCAGTCATCGTAAAAGACGGACGGATTTTAAGTACTGGATACAATGGTACTCCTGCTGGATATGTAAACTGTTCTGATCATTGGAAAGGTGAATATACAGCTGATCATCATGAGTGGAGTAAAACTTATGAGATACATGCAGAGATGAATGCAATCATCTGGGCAGCACGAGAAGGAATCAGTATCGATGGTGCTACTATTTATGTAACGCTTGAGCCTTGTAGTGACTGTAGCAAAAATCTTATCGCTAGTGGAATAGTAAGAATTGTGTATGATAAATCGTATGAACATACAAACTCTGATGTGGTTACAAAATTTATCACTGACAACAATGTCATAATCGAACAACTTGAAAATACCAACAAATAACGAATTTTATAGCGAATCAATAAAAGAGTTTGGTATCTCCGCTCAAGGTGTGAGATGGAACAATAAATATAGTCAATACAAAAGATTTGAAGCGATCACAAAAAGAATGAAAAAACATCTTACCACTTCAACTCTCATAGATGTGGGTTGTGGTTTTGGTGAGTATTTTGAATATCTGAAAGTAAATAACAAACTCCCTAAAAAATATATCGGTATAGATTGTGAAAAGGATATGATAAATATCTGCAAAAAAAGATTTCCAAATGAAGAGTTTCATATCATTGATGTTTTAAATGATGATATGATTTATGCAGACTACCTTATCTCAAGTGGAGCTTTAAATATCTTACCATATAATGAAATAGAAGTTTTTATCGCAAAGTGTTTTGAGTATTCCCACAAAGCTTTTATTTTTAACTCCCTACAAAACCTTACATTTAATGGAATAAAACAATACGAAATCTTAGATATTTGTAAAAAATATTCCAACCAAGTATCTCTATTCGATGGTTATTTAGAGAATGATTTCACTATTGTTATGGTAAAATAAATTTTAAACAAGGAAAGAATTATATGAAAAAAATTATATTAAGTACTTTATTTGCCGCTGCAACTTTATATGCAGGGCTTGTAAATGGTATCGCAATTACAGTAAATGAAGAAGCTATTACTCTTTATGACATCGATAAAGAGATAGAAACAAAAAATATTTCAAAAGAACAAGCAGTATCACAACTTATTGATACTATTTTATATGAGCAAGAGCTTGAAAAAAATAAAATTGCTGTTGATATGTTTGATGTAGATAATTATATTGTACAATTAGCAGCACAAAATAAGATGAATGTTTTGGATTTTAAATCGCTTGTGCGTCAACAACAAGACTATGATCTTTTTAAAGAGAAAATAGAAAAACAACTTATTCATCAAAAACTTATCGCTAAAATTGCAGGTGGAAAACTTACTATTGCAACAAATGAAGATGTAGAAATTTATTTTGAAAACAATAAAGAACAATTTCAAGTAGCTGATACGATAGAAGTTGTTGCGTATATTTCTAAAAATAGACAAGCGTTAAATGAACTCAAAAAAAATCCAATGCTACAACATCCAGATATCATCTCAGATACAATAGTGATGAAACAAAGTGAGCTTAATGCGCAAACAAAATATATCCTCAATTCTACACCTCAAAAAGAGTTTAGTGCTATATTTGCACAAAATAAAAACTACAATATGTTTTTTATTACAGAAAAAAAAGATATCACTACGCTTACATTTGAAGATACAAAAGAGCAAATCTTTCAAATGATTATGAAAAAAAGAGAACAAGACTATCTCAAAGAATATTTTGAAACTTCAAAAATAACAGCAGATATAAGAGTGTTACGGTAAACACTCTCATTTTTTAAAATACTCTTAATTCACATTTTTCATTATATATTAAGTTATATAACGATAGTATTTTTTGTGGGTTATGCAGTATTTTTATAAATACCGTTATATACCATTTTATACAAGGACTTCATGTGGAATTTTCGTCATCTTTAACAATACTCAACAGCGATACACCTCTTTTACTCGAAAAAAGAATTTTACTTATAGGATATATCGAAGAACTGGGTTCGATAAGTAAAGCAGCTAAAAGAGTCCCTATGAGCTATAAAAGTGCTTGGGATGCCATCGATACTATCAACAATTTGTCCCCAACAATTGTAGTTGAGAAGTCAACTGGTGGAGCTGGTGGAGGAGGCGCTGTTGTGACTGATTATGGTAAAAATTTAGTTCAAACATATACCCTCC
>JBASAI010000314.1:0-4998 GCA_049650525.1 Arcobacteraceae bacterium | reverse complement strand
GTACAATACCAGCTTCAAGCATAGCAAAACCAGGTACCATAAATATAATAAGTACAAAGGAAAAAATTATAAATAAAGTATCTATAATATACGAAAGTTCAGGTGTCATAGTTTGTCCTTGAAATTTTTAGTTAACTATATCACAGAATAAAAAAGTATGCTTTATAAAATTATATACAAAATATACAATTATAAAATAACTGGCAGATCTATTTTTAATTGATTTCCAGAAAAAAAGATATTAGCATTGGCTTTTGAAACTCTTTCTTCTAAAATGGGATCGACATCTACTTGACGATCTGCTGTAAATACAAGAGAAACAATTTTATATTTCACATCATCAATTACTTCATATTCACCAACTTTAATCTGTACAGTAAGTGTAATTTCTATGTCATCGGCAAAGTATTTGAAACAATCATTTAAACATAGTAAAAACTCGTTTATGTTTATTTTCATCTCTGGTAATGAGATATCATATATCTCGTTTATTTTAATATCACTATTTAAGAGTGTTGCATTTTTAGAAACCTCTATAAGACTAAATATATTTACTAGTTTGAGTTTATTTTCATTTATTTTATTGAGTTGATTTGAAACAACTTTATATAACCTCAGTGCAATCTCATCATCAGAAGTGTATCCTACTAAAATAGCATAATATGAATGTTTATCAAGCTGTAAAGGGATATATTTATGTATAAAACCAAAATCTAGGCTTGCATTATCAACGGCAAGTTGAAACAGTTTTTGGACACTTACATAGTTGAGTAAAAACTCAGCTTCTTTGTTAAAACTTTTTATTCTCCCATTTGAATTAAACAGGAAATATGGATTGAGGTCGTGTTCAAGAAGTTGTTCGTAAAAATTAGTCATGGCTAGTTCCAAAATATTGATCTATTTTTTTTCGTAAAGTGATACGATTTATATTTAGTTTTGTTGCCATTTGAAGTTGCGATTTAAATTTTTCTTTGGCAACAATTAAAAGAGGGATTTCGATAGTTTTTAAAAAATATTTATAAGTTTGATCTTCATCAAGTTTTATTGCGATAAAATTTTCAAGTGCTTTTGTCATATCTTCATCGTTTAAAGAAAAAAGTAAAGTATTTTTATAAATAGATTTTTTTAATGAGACTCCATTTTCTTCTATATCTGTTGTAATATTTGAAAAGGTAACATCTGAGTTGTATATCTCATTTGCTTCTTGTATATAAAAATTTGCTATTTGTTCTAGGTCTTCTGGTCTCTCTTTTAAGGGAGAGATATCGATTTTAATGGCAAACTCTTCTTCAATTTCTTGTATGTTTGTTTGTGATGTTCCTATTATTTTTATTTTTGAAAGATGCGCTAAAAACTCTTTTTTATTTAAAACTCTGTGAATATCAGTGACAATCAGCTCTTGATACTCTTCTAAATTAATATTTTTATTACGAATCGATGTTTCTAAAAATTTTCCATCCATTGAAACAGCAGCAGGTGAGATCTCTTTACAAAGAAGTTTTTTCCCTACACCCCTCTCCCCTCTTATAAGAATATTGACAGGTAAGCTAGAAGAAACTTGTGCTATATGGAGCACTTTTTTTGATTCTGCTGATTTAACTATAAATTTTTTCATACTCTTTAATCACAATTATTCAATTTATTTTGAATATAGTTTTTCACATCACTATATATCACCGTTTCTTTGAAGTCCTTAAATGCAAGACCACTTGCATTAGGATGTCCACCACCACCTGCTAGTTTTTGTGCAAGAATTGAAACATCAAGATTATTGTTGGCTCGAAGACCTGATCTTCCTCTTCTATTTACATCGATAAAAAAATCAAAATCTGGATTTGCTCTTAAAAATGCATTTGCAGGAATTGAGATACCTCCAAGATTGTAGGTAAGTAATCCTTTTTTATCTTTATAGTATACGGTAAGATCATCTTTTTTGCTAGCTAAAGATTGCACCAAATAGTTTGAACTGAGATTATCTAAAGTATTATTTACCTTATTAAGGTTTAAAAACTCTTTTTTTAGATGATATACATTTTCATCAAGTTTGATGTGACCATTTTCTATACCTACGAATTGTAGTGTTTGTGTAAGGAGGAAAAATTTGTAGTCTCTACTTTGTGTATTGAATAGTGAATTATTTATCTCATACGATTTTGAGATCATACTCATACAGACTTTACCAAACTCAAATAATTCATCATCTTCTAGCCAGATATCAACGGCATTAATTGCTTGGATTAATTTCTCATAATCTACGGGGCAAGCCTCTTTAAACTCTGGATAGTTTTGTAAAAAATAATCATAAGTGATCTGTGTAGCACTTCTTGAGGTATCTAAAAAATACCAATCAAATTTGTCTGCACTTTTTTGTCCAGTTCCGTGATGATCGAGTAGTTGTAGTTTTATAGTAAATCCATCATCATTTAGGTTTTTGATTGCTCTGTCTAACCCTTTTGATTCATCGGTAGTAAGATTTAAATCGGTGATTAAAAGAAGTATTTCTTCTATTTTATCTAAGAGTGCTATTTTTTCAAGTACATCTTTTAAAACAATCTTTACTTCCATTCCATAGTTTGCATTATAGTATATTGCATCAGGAAAGATCTTTTGTGTGGTTAATTGACAACCAAAGCCATCAAGGTCTGTATGTGATATATGAAAAAATTTCATTTTGTGATAAATCCTTTGTATATAAAATAAACTAGTTTATCTTTTATGTGTATAGATTATATCCAATTTTTTATAATATATCTTTTAATGTAAGTTCATTTAAGAAATCATTTATTTTTAATTGTAAGTTATTTAATAGTGGAAAGATAGTACAACTTTTGTCTTTGCTTGCTTCACAAGTTCCTTCTTTGGTAGTACAATCAAATACAGAAGGTATCTTTTGTTCTGCTATTGATGTTATTTCCAAAATTGTTAATTCTTCACAAGGTTTTTTGAGTGTAAATCCACCATTATTGCCTTTATAAGAGTTCAGTATGCCTTGTTTTGCAAGGTTTTGTAAAATTTTAGCTAAGAAAGATTTTGAAATTTTGAGTTCAGTTGCGAGTTGATCAACATTTTTTGGTGCATCACTTTGTGCAATACTGACTAATGATAAGAGTGCATATTCACTTTTTTTCGTTAATAACATTTATTTCCTAGATTTTATTATATATTATTTTACTGAAAAAATTTAAGGTAAGTATAAAGAGTTTGAAAGGGATGTTTATATTAAGTTTTCTTTAAGAAAAAGAGAAGATTTTCATCTTCTCTTAAAAATTATTTTGCTCTGATACCTAGTTCAGTAACAAGTTGTGTAAATTTAGCGAAATCTTTTCTTCTTAAGTATTTAAGAAGTCTTTTTCTTTTACCAACCATTTTTAATAGACCTAATCTTGAATGATGATCTTTATGGTTTTCTTTTAAATGATCTGTTAATCTTTTAATTTGTGCTGTTAATATTGCAATCTGCACTTCTGCAGAACCTGTATCTTTTGAATCTCTTTGGTGTTTAGTAACAATTGCTTGTTTTACTTCCAAATCTAAAGCCATTGTAGCCTCCTGATCGGTATATAATCTCACTTGTAAATAGAAATTTACAAAATGGAACGGAATTATAAAATATTTTATGTATAAAGAAGCTTAAGTGAATGGGTATAATAAATTTAATTTTTTTATTGTATAATTAATAATAAATTGAGATGGAGGGAAGTGTTGGATGGATGATGAACATAATATATATTTTGATGAATTTAAAAATAAACTAATTATTCTTGAAAATTCCCTTATTGATGTACAAAATGGGAAATATAGCCTAGAAGAGATCAATGAAATATTTAGGGCGATTCACACGATAAAAGGAACAGCAGATCTCTTAGGTATGTTTGGTGTTGTGACGATTTGTAATAAAGCGGAGGATTTATTACAATTAGTAAGAGAAAATAAAATTAAGATTAATTCTGTGATTTGTGAATTATACCTTGAATTAAAGAATTTTATTTCACTCGTAGTTGAAAATGTTTCTTTAGGTATCTTTGATGATGAAGAAACGGAAAAATTATTTATAGATTTTGAGAAAGAGTTTAATTATCATATCGGAATTGCAGAAGATGCTCAATATGAATATAAAGAAGTAAAAACAATTTTGGTAGTTGATGATTCTGCACTTGTAAGATACATGATTAAAAAAATTGCTACTGATGAGGGATATAGCGTTTTAACTTGTGAGAATGTAAAAGATGCTTGGACTAAAATAGAGGGAAATATGATCGATTTACTTATGTGTAATTTTTCATTATCAAACAAAACATCATTAAATCTTATCAATATGATAAAAAGCCATGAGGCAACAAAGAATTTAGCTATAGTGATGTTGGTAAATACAAATGATGATGAATGTATCAGTTTAGGGAAACAGATGGCGGCAAAAGCTTGGTTGAAAAAACCGATACAAGAAGCGCAATTAAAAATTGTTTTAAAAAAGCTTTTAGCTACAAACTAGCTAAAGATTGAGTGTGCTATAATGCACTATAAAATTCAATAAATAGGAATGAAATATGAAAGTATTATTAATTAAAGATGTAAAAGCACTTGGAATTGCTGGTGAGATTAAAGAAGTAAAAGATGGATATGGTAAAAATTTTCTTATAGGAAAAGGTCATGCAAAACATGCAACGCCTGAAGTAATTGAAGAGTGGAAAGTAGAACAACAACGATTAAAAGAACTTTTAGCAGCAGAGATAGAAGAAGCAAAAGATATCAAAGAAAAAATAGATAGTTTTAAATTTACAGTTACTCATAAAGTTGGAGCAAATGGACACTTAATAGGAAGTGTGACAAGTAAAGAGATCCAACAAGTGATGTATGAGCAAGCAAATATTGCAATAGATAAAAAACAAATTACATTAAAAGATAAAATTAAAACTGTTGGTATTTTTGAAGTTGATTGTAAACTAGGAAATGCAATACACGCAACCGCTAAAATTGATGTAATTGCTGAGGTTTAATATA
>JBASAI010000313.1:0-1754 GCA_049650525.1 Arcobacteraceae bacterium | reverse complement strand
GGGTAAAGTGATGATGATTATCAAAGCAGATCTAAAATGAAGTAAAAAAAGTCCCGTGATAATCATAACGATGATTGATTCTTCAATAAGTGTACTTTTTAGTGTGTCAATCGCTTTATCGATAAGTGAGCTTCTATCATAAGTTTCAACTACTTCTACATCATCAAGTTTCAGAGTTTTAAGTTTTTCTTTTACAGCTTTGATAACAGAGTATGGATTTTCGCCATATCGAACGATAACAATTCCCCCAACAGTTTCTCCCTCGCCATTAAGATCAGCCATTCCACGCCTGTTTGATGATGTGATATTTACACTTGCTATATCTTTTATCATTAAGGGTATTGAGTTTATAGTTTTAATAGTTATATTTTCGATATCTTCTATAGTTTTTAAATACCCTTTAGCTTGAATCATATGTTCAAAACCGTTTTCTAAAATGATACGACCACCTTTGTCATCATTATTTTGAGTAAGCGTATTTTTCACATCATTTATAGAAAGATTATATTGTACAAGTTTATTTTGATCTATCGTAATCTCATAGTTTCGTATATATCCACCGATACTTGCTATTTCACTTACTCCATCGACTCCAAGTAATGCATACTTGTAATAATAATCTTGTAAACTTCGTAATTCATCTAAAGATTTTGTATCAGATTTCAGTGCATATTCATATGCCCACCCCACACCTGTAGCGTCTGGTCCAATGGCAACATTTACCCCTTCAGGAAAAGTACCTTGAAGTTGTGAGAGTTGTTCTAAAATTCTATTTCTAGAATCATACAGATCCGTTCCATCTTTAAAAATGATATAAATAAGTGCATTTTGAAAAGAACTCATCGCACGAACTGTATCAATATTTGGTAAGGACATAAGATTTGATATAAGTGGATATGAAACTTGCTCCTCTATAGTTTGAGGACTTTGTCCAGCCCATTTTACTTGTACTATTACTTGAGGAGGGGAGAGATCAGGTAAGGCATCTAAGCTTGTATTTTTTACAGACCAAAGAGATGCAATCGTTAAAATAAGAATAGTAAATAAAACTATATATTTATTTTTTATACTGTAGGAGATTATATTTTCTACCATTTTTTCACTCCTTTTTTACCACTCATCATCTGCATCTGTATCATACAAAGCATTTGTTACAGCATCAGAATCTAGTAAAAATAAAGCATTATTAATCACCTCATCATTTTCTTCTAATCCATCAAGTATCTCATAAGTGCTTGAAGAGATTCTTTTTGCTTGTATCTCTACAGGTTCAAACTCTCTATCTGATAAAGGTTTAAAAACATAAAACTTATTGCCCTTATTTAAAACTGCTGTTTTTGGTAGGGTTAACATAGGGCGTTTTGTAGTTTCTATTTTTACAACGGCAAACATATTTGGGATTATTTGTAAATCTTTATTTTTTATATTAAATCGTACATCAATAGTTTTGGACTCATTATTAACTATAGGATAGATAAAATCAACTTTTGATTTTATTGGTGTGTCTATACCATCTATATAAATTTTTGCATCCATTCCTACTTTTATATCTAAGAGATCTTTTTGATACACTTGCGCTATAAACCAAAGATTTTCTATATTTGCTAACTCTAAAATAGTTTTACCTTTTGTTATGGCACTTTTATTATTAACATTTTTTTTCATTACGATTGCATTGATTGGAGAGTGTACATCTATACTTTTAAGAGATTTTGGAGCATTTTTTATTCTTTCTAGTTCTATATCATCGATAC
>JBASAI010000312.1:0-5178 GCA_049650525.1 Arcobacteraceae bacterium | reverse complement strand
GTATAGCACTTACATCATTTGTAACCCTACTTAATAGCTCTCCCCCATGTTTTTCATGAAAAAATTTAATATCTTGAGTAAGAATATGTTTTAAAAATTTATCCCTTACTATTCTGATAATATCACTTCCAACAAAAGAGATATAATATGTTTGTATATATCGTCCAAAACCTTTGAGTGTATATAAAAATATCACTGCAAGAGGAAGTAACTGGAGCATTTTTTCATCTTTATTGATAAATATTTCATCCAAAACAGGCTTGATAACATACGCCGTTCCACTTGTCCCAATTGCAACCATCAGCATACCAATAATGGCATAAAATAGTTTTACTTTATAATTTTTATAATATGGTAGATATTGCTTAAAAAATTGTCTCAAACTTTGTTTCCTTACGAAAATTTAATGATTATATCTAAAAGTAATTTATATTAGTATCAAAGAATCTCTCTTAAAAACTCCAAGTTGTCGATAATACTGCCTTTTCGTCTATAAAAGATGTGTGAATAGATTGTAAATTAGAAGCATCTACAAGAAAAAGTTCATAAAAAAACAAACCAATAAAATTCCCAATTGATACACTTACTAACTGATCGGCAAAAGAATGTCCACCCTCTTGTACTCTTGTAAATGCACTTCCTGACGCACTTACATAACTCAAACTATTAATGCTATATTTAAGCCATAATGGTGCGCTCATATCAGATACATTTCGTCTTGTCAGCGCTGATCTTGCGAAAGGATCCAATGCATGATGAGACCCAATAGCATAATCATCATCACCAGAAGGGATATCTTTTTTTATTATTTTATTGAGTGCAGTTGTGGTTCCTCGAGCTACTGCTGACCCTGCGAGATTTGTTGCTAATCGTTGCCCTTTTTTTATATTTGTATCATCCGATACAGCTAAAGCTGTTACATACATCGTAAGATTATTAATCTTTCTCAATCTTTCATCTATATTAGAATCAAAAAGATTATTTTCCATATAATGTTCTGTAATGTCATCATCATATGTAGCATAAAGAGCAACAGCACCCAACGCACTTCCCCAAGTTACTGGATCAGTAACCGCGACATATGATGCTCGTTGAGTATTGTGCCAAGCAGTAGCAACTTTTGAATTTGAGCATCCTGTATAAAAGAATACTACCAGTAATAATAAAAATGTTTTGATTTTTTTCCCTTTTCCTATATTTATAAGTTCTTTTTAGTATCTAATAATGTATTTTTCAGTATTATATTAAAAAAATGCATTGGAACAACTTATTGAATAAACTACTTTTTTTAAAAAACTATATTTACATTTTTGTGATACATTATCTCATCATTCTCTTAACAAAATTTATATTTACATACTATTTATATGAAAATTTTTCTGCTTTACCTTTTGAGAGAATTATTTATGCTATTTTTTGGGGTGTTAAATTTGATCTAGCTTTAGCTGCGGTGGCTACCCTTTTAGTGACTTTTTTTGATTTTCATAAAAAATCTTTCATTTTTATCACCCTACTAATGATAAATTTCATCTTTTTATCTCAAATTTCTGATGTATTCTATTTTTATGAATCAAGCCGTCATATGGGATATGAGATAGCAGATGCTTTGACCGATGCTTCAGGTTTACTGATGACTGCTATTTCACAACATACTGTACTCAGCCTATTATCTCTGCTTTTTACACTACTATTATCATTATTTTTATATAGCTATCTTCAAAAAAAACTCAATCTAATTAGCATAAAAAAGTTTTATTTCTTACAGAAATTTATTTTGCTTTTCATTACTGTATTTTTTGTACGAGGTATGACACAAAATATTCCTCTAAATCCTTGGCAATCAAATCAAATAGGAGAGCAAAAACTCTCCTCCCTCGCATTAAATGGAAGCTACAATGCTATTTATGCGTTGATAAATAAAAGTAAAAAACTTAAACCCTTAGAACTTCCTTCATTAGATGAAAATATCATTGAACAAAATATACAAGAAATTTATAGCTCAAAACACACAAAATACTCCACAAATCTCAAAGACCCAAATATTGTTTTTTTCTTCTTAGAAAGTTGGAGTGCTGTTAATATGAAAAGCTATGGGTTCGAGAAGGCAACAACCCCTTTTTATGATGAGATACTCAAAAAATCTATCCGTCCAAAGGCTATGATAGCAGGTGGACATAGAACGACAGAAGGTATCTTTGCTACACTAGCATCCTACCAAAATCCTTTAGGAAAAACGATATCAAAAACCCAACTGCAGGATTTTTATTATACTTCTATCATAGATATATTAAATACAAAAGGATACAGCAGCGCTTTTTTTCAAGGCTCTTCAAAAGAGACAAGTGGTACAGGTTCATTTGTTCAAGATTTAGGATTTCAACAAAGTTATGGAAAACATGATGTAACAGAAAGAGATTATGAAACAAACTATTGGGGAGTTCATGATCCAGATATGTATAACTTTGCTGTAAAAAAACTTTCAAAGATGAAAGAGCCTTTTACCATAGGATTAAATGGTGCTACAACACATGATGATAAAATACCAGAAGGTATAAAAGCACAAAAATTTTCTACAAATAATGAGCTCAATAAACAGCTCAATGCGCTTCATTTTTCAGATGCAGCACTCAAAGAATTTGTAACCAAAATAGAAAAACTCTATCCAAATACTCTTTTTGTTTTTGTAGCAGACCATTGTGGTGGTGTCAAAGGGAGTAGTTTTCAAAACTATATGATACCTTTTGCTGTCTACTCTAAGAATATATCTGCAAAATACTATGATACTTATCTTTCACAAAGAGATATTACTCCTACAGTACTAGATCTAGCTTTTGGTGACTATCGTCAGTTTTCTTCAAATTTTACAGGCAAATCACTTTTAAGCGATGTTGGATTTGGTGCAGATTATTTTCACAGTGGATATTTAGGCTGGATAGAAGATAACAAAGCTATCGAGATAAATATCGCTACAAATACTTACAACTGCTATGATGTATCCAACTTCGATACAGAAAGTACTTTATGTACAGATGATATAATACACCTAAAAAATAAAGCACTCTCATTTACACATATTTCACAAAAACTTCTCTTTGAAGGGAAAACAGATACTTTTAAGGATCATAAAAATGCACAATAAAAATATACTAGAGTTTTGTCTCTCACCTGATTTAGGTGGACTCGAACTTTTTAGTATCAACTGCTTCCATCATTTTAAACAAAAAACAGCTACGCATATCATAGTAGCTCCAAATACAAAGCTAGATGGCTATGTGGAAAAGGAAAAGAATAAATCACATCTAACAAGAAATAAATTCTTTCCAATCATTCCAGCACTCAAGCTTTCGAAATATATTGATAGTAACGATATCGATATTATCCATTTTCATTGGACAAAAGATATAGCTACCGTTGTATTGGCTAAAACTTTGAGTACAAAAAAGCCAAAGATAATCCAAACACGCAATATGACTATGACACGATTTAAAGATGATTTTTATCATAGATGGCTCTATAAAAATATCTCTACTGTGCATGCTGTAACTCTTCAAGTTAAAGAACAAATCCAAAAATTTATCCCTACTGATATCTGTCCAAAAGTTGAGATGGTCTATATGGGAACACAGGAAAAAAATATTTCTCAGGAGAAAATCATTGCATTAAAAGAGCAGTACAAAATAACAGATGAATTTATAGTAGGAATTGTGGGACGAATCGAAGAGATAAAAGGTCAATATCTTGTCATCGAAGCGATTAAAAAGCTAGAGAAATTCAATATCAAAGCTATGATCGTAGGACATACAATGGATGAAAAATATTTACAATCACTCAAAAAACAAATCAAAGATTTAGCTATCGAAGATAAAATAATCTTCACAGGATTTACCAAAGAAGTCGATGCGCATATGCAACTTTTTGATGTAAACATCTTAGCTACACCAAAAGAAACTTTTGGACTTGTCGTCATAGAAGCGATGATAAACAAAGTATGTATGTGTGCCACCAACAAAGGTGGACCTTTGGAAATCATAGACGATGGACAAGATGGATTACTTTTCGAAAGAAATAGTGAAGATTTAGCTCTAAAAATAAAATCTCTTTATGACGACGAAACATACAAAAACAAACTAGCAATAACTGGATATGAGAAGGCAAAAGAGATGTTTGAGAGTGAGAAACAGATGGATAAGTTATATAAAATAATTATTGAAGAAAAATATTAAAATGAAAATATTATATATAAGTAGAGCTACGCATGATTACTTACAAGATTTTATTTATACAGGACTTGTAAAAAGAATTGGAATAAGTAATATTTTAGAATTTCCATGGAATATAAGATTCCATATCAATCACAGACCTTATCCCAAAAATATTGGTCTTATTAAAGGGAATTTATTTCAATCCCTATATCACTCATACATAAAAAAATTTGAATATACTCATATTATAGTTGCTTCTTGTCATCCTGAAGCATTATTGAATTATCAAACTATATTAAAAGAGATTCCAGCTCATGTAAAAACTATCTTTTTAGATGGTGGTGATTTAGCAGAAGTTGCTGGTGATTTAAATAGAATAAAAGAGGATGGAATAAAAATTTATAATAATATAGAGATGATTAGACCTTTTGATTTTATATTTAAAAGAGAATATTTACTTGATAAGATATATCCTTCTAATGTATACTCACTACCATTTTGTTTTAATCTCCACTTATTGCCAAAAAAACTACCGCAAACATATAAATATGATGTAGCTTTTTGGGCTGTTGAATCTCATCCAATTAGAACACAAGCACTAGAATTACTTCAAGACAAATATGACTGTAAAGAGAATGGCACAACAAAAAATCAAATAATGAAAAAATATAAACGAAAAGGTACATATTATCTTCAAGAACTTTCTGCTTGTAAAATAGGTTTAAATCTAAGAGGAGCAGGATGGGATACACTAAGGTTTTGGGAATTATCTGCATTGGGTAGTTTTATGATATCTCAAAAACTAAATATTAAAATTGAAAATGGTTTTACAAATAATAAAAATATTATTTATTGTGAAGATGATATAAGTGATTTAGTAGAACTTTGTGATTATTATTTAAAACACGAAAATAAAAGGATAAAAATTGCACAGAATGCAAAAAAGCACATCTATGAACATCATACAGATCTTCAT
>JBASAI010000311.1:0-3914 GCA_049650525.1 Arcobacteraceae bacterium | reverse complement strand
ATAGTATCTTTTTTTAGTTTTGTCAATTAAATCTAGCTTAAATTTTATAAAAGAAAACACCGTTGTTATTTATGATCGTTATTTTTTTATTTTGTACTAGTTTTTTTAATGATATCAAGGAATATTCATCAAAAGTATTTTCTACATCATCAAATGTAAGTGGTCTTCTTGATAATAATGTGATGATCTCATCTGTCTCAAATCTTTGTTTATTGACTATTTTATTTTTATGAGCAATTGTTACAGGAAGGTTTTCTAGCCTATTTGCTATATTTACTAGTGTGTCATGTGTCACAGGCTTCACAGCATATGCTGGTGGTCTATCTATTGTCCCTATGTCGATTCTGTTTGGTTTGATTTGATAGTATGCGAGTTTTAACTTTTCTATCTCTTCATCATTGTCGTTGAGTGTTTTTACGAAGAGTGTTTCTAAGATCAGTTGTTTTTTATGTATCACTCTAAATTCACACATACCACTTACTATTTTACTACAATCTACACTCTCATCTACACGATCGAGTTTTTCAAAACATTTCTCACTTACGCAATCTAGTGAAAGTTTTACGATATCTATTTTACCAAGTGTATGTTGAATATCAGGATTATAGATATTTGCACCGTTACTTAAAATAAGTGTTTTACTATCACCTTTGATTTTATCAATTTCATCTATGAGTTCACTCAAATGTGGATAAAGTGATGGTTCTCCATTTGCTGTGAATGTAATCACATCGATATTTTGATGATTTTGAAGTGCATTTTTAACAGCAATTACAATATCTTGTACACTGATAATTTCAATCTGTTTTGGCATAGTTTTGGCATAGTCAAGTTCGCAGTATAAACAATCAAAATTACACTGTTTGCTATTTGGAGAGAGATCGATACCCAAACTCATCCCGAATCTTCGAGATGGAATAGGACCAAATATAATGTTATTCACGGTCTATTTCTTACCACTTACTCTTTGACATTCACTTACAAAATGGATGGCATTTTCTACAGGTACATCAGGAAGAATACCATGACCTAGATTGAATATATGTCTTTTCCCACCCATAATAGATTGAATACCTTCTACACAAGCTGTAGTGGCTTCTTTACTGTAGAGTCTACATGGTTCCATATTCCCTTGGAGGACATATCTATCGCCTAATTTTTCTTTTGCTAGTGCCATTGGAGTTCCCCAATCTACACCAAATACATCAAAGTTTCCATATACTAAACCAGCTGAGATAAATCCACTTACCCCTTTAGGGAACATAATAATTGGAGTTTCAGGATATTTTAATTTTAAATAGTCTGCTATTTCTACCATGTATGACCAAGAAAATTCATTGTATTTTGATGGTTCAATTGCTGAAGCCCACGAATCAAAAATTTGAACTACATCGATACCAGATTGGATCTGTTTTTCCATATAAAGTTTTACTACTTCTGTTACTTTTCTTAATATTTTGTGGAGAAGTTCAGGATTACTATACATCATTTTTTTACAAATATTGTATGTTTTTGACCCTTGACCCTCGATCATATAAGTAGCAAGTGTCCAAGGAGCACCTGTAAAACCGATAAGTGCTTTATTGTCTCCTCTTTCATCGAGCTGTTTTCGTAAAAGTTTGATAGTGTCATAAACATAGCTGAGTTTACTGCTGGCTTCTTTCCCACCGATAAGTCTATCTATATCTTCTTCAGTTACTATAGGATCATGAAACTTTGGTCCAAATCCTTTGATAAACTCTAGTTCCATACCCATCTCATCTGGAATAACTAAAATATCAGAAAATAAAATAGCAGCATCAACACCAACGATATCTAAAGGTTGCAGTGTTACTTCTGCTGCTTTTTCTGGATTGTGACAAAGATTTAAAAAGTTTCCAGCTTCTGCTCGAACTGCCAAATATTCAGGAAGATATCGTCCTGCTTGTCTCATCATCCATACTGGAGTGTATGGTGTTTCTTTTCCTAGACACGCGTCTACAAATATTTTATTATTTTTTTGACTCATTAATTTTCCCTACTTTAAAATATATATTTTTATCTATTTTAGATTTCGTCTTCTTGAAATTTAATCCATTTAAGTGCAATTCTTACAGAGTTTGTAGCCGCTCCTACTCGTACTTGGTCAGCTGCATTAAACATATGTAAAACATTTGCATCATAAAGATCTTTTCGTAATCGTCCTACATAAGTAAGATCTGTATCTGTAGAGATCATAGGCATTGGATAGATTCCATTTTCTAAGTCATCTAAAAGCTCAACATTTTCAAATGATGCAAGAGCTGTTCTTACATCTGCTATATTGATATCAACTCCATCGTTAAATGTAACTGTTATCGATTCACTATGAGATCTTAAAACAGGAACTCTCACACATGTCGCTGCAACTGCGATATTCTTTTTAAGAATTTTTTGTGTTTCATTTACCATTTTCATCTCTTCTTTTGTAAAGCCATTTTCTTGAGGAGTATCAATATGTGGGATTACATTTAGAGCGATCTGATGCATAAAAGCTTCTTTTTTTGTTTCATCTAATTTAAAAGCAAAAAAGTCTTGCATCTGCATTACAAGTTCTTCCATTCCTTTTTTACCAGCACCTGATACAGCTTGATATGTTGATACATCAACTCTTTTGATACCATATAAGTCATCAAGTGGTTTAAGCGCTTGTACCATTTGAATAGTTGAACAGTTTGGATTTGCGATGATCCCTGTTTCTCTCCATAAGTGAATATCTTCTGGGTTTACTTCTGGTACTACTAATGGAACATTTGCATCCATTCTAAAATGACTCGTATTGTCAATAACAACAGCACCAGCTTCAACAGCAAATTTCGCAAATTTTTCAGAGATATTTCCACCTGCACTAAAAAATGCAATATCTATTTCATTTTCTTCAAAAACTGTAGCAGTTAATTCTACTACTGGATATTCTTTGTTATTGAAAGTTATATTTGTTCCTACACTATTGGCACTTGCCAATGGTAACAATTCCCCAATTGGAAAATTTAACTCTTCCATAACTCTAAATAATTCTTCCCCAACTGCTCCCGTTGCACCTACTACTGCAACATTATATTTACCATTCATTTTTACTTATTTTCCTCTTCATTTTCTGTATTACTTAATAAATTTCTTTCTTCTAAGTCTACTCCAGCCATATCATCAGCCATTTGTATATCTAGCTCGTCATCTTTTGCTTTTGGACATTTTGCAATACTTACAACTTTGTCATCTTTATCTACATTTACAATAGTTACTCCGCTTGTATTTCTACCTGCTTTTCTTATTGTATTCATATCAACTCGTATCATCTTACCAATAGAAGTTAATGCCATTAAATCTTGTTCTTCATCAACTATAACATTTCCAATAACAGTTTTACCTGTTTTCGGACTAAGTTTCATAGAAATCACACCAGAACCAGCTCGGTTTGTTAGTCTATATGCTTCAACTTCTGTTCGTTTTCCAACACCTTTTTCACTTACTGTTAAAAGTTCTTGTTGTTCATGTTCTATAACATCTGCATCAACTACAAAATCTTTAGGATCTTTAAACTTAATACCTCTAACACCTCTAGTAGTTCTACCTTGTGTTCGTGTCTTTTCGATATCAAATCGTATAACCTGACCAAGAGCTGTAAATATCATAAGATATTTAGAATCTGGCAGAGTTATTTGTGCGGTTACTATCTCATCTGTAACATTTCCATCTTCATCTGTATCAAGAACAATAGCTCTTACCCCATTACTTCTGATATTACTAAATTCACTTAATGCTGTTCTTTTTACCACACCATTTTTTGTAAAAAATGCCATTGATTTATCTTCATCAAAATCAGTAGTAGGAATGATAGCCATAATTTTTTCATCTTCTTTAAGATTGATAAGATTTACTACTGCTTTTCCTTTTGC
>JBASAI010000310.1:0-5208 GCA_049650525.1 Arcobacteraceae bacterium | reverse complement strand
GGGAAAAAAGCGGGTGATTTTACTCATATCGGAGATCAATTACATTGGCTAGCTAATTTTGTACAAGAGAGAGAAAGTTTTGATGATTCTTTATATCTCAAATTTTGGCAAAATAAAATGGCTTCTTATGATGGATATATCGATGGAGCTACACGAAATACACTAGAAAATATTAAAAAGGGTAAATTTATTGGTTCTGATTCAGATGATTTTTCCGTTATAGGTAGAATTACCCCTTTATTATTGGTTTCTAAAAATGAAGATGAATTTGTGCAAAATGTAGAAAAATTTGTAAAACTTTCTCATAACTCAGAAAATGTAATAGAATCAGCAATCTTTTTTGCTCGATTACTCTTTAGAGTGGGTGATGGTAAAAATATAGAGCAAGAGATATTGTACTTAAAAAATGCCTTCAATTCTTTTATCATAGAAAATGTAGAAAAAGGGCTTAAGTCAAAAGATGCTAATACCTTTGAAACAATCAGAACATTTGGACCAGCGTGTGGTATCGATGAGGGGTTTGCTGGAATTATTCATTTATTAGTAAAATATCAAACTGATTTAAAAGAGTTACTGATCCAAAATGCAAAAGCAGGAGGAGATACAAGCTCACGAGCTATGATCGCTACGATGATTTTTGTAGCTGATTCAGATAGTAAACAGATCCCACTAGAGTGGTTTAAGTTAAATAAAAAGTAAACCCTTATTTAACTTGAAATTTACTAAAAAACAACAGAAATTATTACATAACATCATCATCTCAAGAAGAGATATAAGAGGTAATAATTTTTTATCAAAAAAGATAAAAAAGAGATATATAAATAAAATTCTTGATGCTGGACTTCATGCTCCATCTGTGGGATTTTCACAGCCTTGGAAGTTTTTGGTTATAGAAAATGATGAAGTAAAAAAGAGTGTTTATGAGAATTTTAATCAAGCTTATGATAAAAGTAAAAAATATTTTAAAAATAGAAAGCTTTATACAAAACTCAAACTTGAAGGTATCATAGAAACACCTATAAACATAGCTGTATTTTATAAAAAACCTACAAAAAAAGTATTAGGTCAAACGAGCTCAAAAAAAATGGGCGAATATAGTGTGGTGTGTGCTATACAAAATATGTGGCTGATGGCTAGAGCTTTAAATATAGGCTTAGGTTGGGTGAGTATACTTGATCATAAAAAGGTACAAAAAACTTTAAAAGTAAGTTCAAAGTATAAACTTGTTGGATATTTATGTGTTGGATATCCAAAAGAGTTTTTAGATATCCCAGAGTTAGAAACTTTAAAATGGGAAAAAAAGAAAGCGAGAAAGAAAGTGATATCGTGGATGTAAATAATAAGCTTTACTCAAGAGCATTTTGGGAGACCTTGATTCTCAAACAAAACAAATGGCACAGGCATGGTGTACTTATCCATACTTTAAAAGTGGTGTATCAGGTATGTAAAGCAAAAGACTATAAGTTTTTAGCGGCGGCTTTTTTTCATGATTTGGGTAAACCAATTGTTGCGTATAGGGATGAAGAAGACCTTATCACAAAGGAATACTCTTTTACCGATCATGAAGAAAAAAGTTATCAGATAGTAAAAAACTGGCCATTTTTGAGTGATTGGAGTAAAGATATGATACGATACCATTATCTCATCAGAGATAGACACAATTCAAAGAAAAGAGGTCACTTTAAAAGACTCGCGCGATTAGAGAATTCTTGGAATAAATTATCACCTGAATTTATACAAGATTTAGAACAATTTTTAATATATGATGATAAAGGAAAAAAATAACACAATGTTCGATTTTAAACTATTAAATATCAGTATACAAGACTACTTTACAAAAGATATGTTAAAGCTGATTATCTTTCCACTTTTGGGAAGTTTTGTTGCTATGATTATCATATTTTATAGTATCGCTGATATGGGTCTTTCAAGTTTAGAAGATACACAGCTTCAAATACAACAACACCAAACTATGGTAGAAAATGGTGAGATTATAGAGATAAGCTCAGATGAAACATATTCAGGGAGTTCTATTATAGATTTTTTACTTCGATATACTGTCACTTCTTGGATAGTGGGCTTTTTAGTCTATACAGTAGGGTTTTTTGTTATCGGATATTTGAGTATTTTTACATCTCTTATCATCGTAGGTTTTTTAACGCCTGTAATATTACAAATCGTTCACAAGCGACACTACTCAAACCTACAGCTTGAAGAAGGCTATGATACTTTTTTTGGAGCTCTTTGTAAACTGCTCAAAACAGTACTTGTGATGCTGCTTTTGCTTATTGTATTTATTCCTTTTTATTTTATTCCATTAGTAAATATCATAGCGATAAACTTACCTTTTTATTATCTTTTTCATAAAATGATCAACTATGATGTAAGTGCAAACTTGATGACAAAAGAGAAGTTTCAAAAGCTTTATTATTTTAATAAAGGATCATTGAGAGGAAAAACATTTATGCTCTATGTTGTTTCACTTATTCCTTTTGTTGCTTTTTTTATCGCAATTTTTTATATCATCTATATTGGACATAGTTATCTTCAATTATTAGATACAGAAAATAAAAATGGGAATTAAACAAACTATTACAAAAGAGCAACTTCCTTTACAATACCAATCTTTTACTTTATCAGAAACAAAAGATGGTACTACTCATAGTGTTTATTTACTTGATGATGAGTATGTTGTAAAGATCGTTTCTGATCATGAAGTTGATACATTAGTAAATGAACAAAAACTTTTAAGTTCTCTTACACCTTTAGCTGTGCCCAAATTACTTGATATCGTACAAAAGGAGGAGTATGCTTTGGCTTTTTATACACAAATAAAAGGTGACAGTATCGCTCATGTAAAAAAAGAACATATAGAACAGATCGCCCTCTTTTTGAAAAAATTTCACTCTTTTTCTAAAGGTTTTTGCTCGTCAAATATCAAGATTTATGATAAAGATTATTTAGAAAAACTTGTACTAAAAACAAAAGATTTACAACTAAAAAACTATTTTAACACTCTAAAATGTGATCTCAAAAATGATGGAGTGATCCATGGTGATCTTTTTTGGGATAATGCAAAGTTTCAAAACGATACTTTATCTGGAGTCTATGATTTCATCTCTGCTTGTGAGGGTGATTTTATTTTTGAGTTGGCGGTGGTATCGGTTTCTTGGTGTTTTGATGGTACTATTTTAGATGATGATAAACTCGATATTTTACTAAATAGTTATGGATTAGATATAGAAAAAGAGTTTTTTTTTGAGTATATTAAGTATGCACTTTTGTATTATATCACGACACGATATCTTGCCAAAAGAGAGTATCACGATCTATTAGAAAAGTTGGAGCGGTTATGAATTTTACACATGGTGGAGATGTACAAGGTTTCTCACAAGAGGTAAACTGTGAGATCTCAGAAGTAATAGATTTATCATCAAATATAAACTTTATCAAACCAGATAACAACAAAGATTTAAATAGTGTTAATATCTCTTCCTATCCAACTTATGAAACACTCTATAAAAATATAGCAAACTTATATGATATAAACGATGACGAATTGGAACTTTTCAATGGTGCAAGTTCTGCTATCTTTTCTTTGTTTCGTTTTTTTGATACGAAACTTTGCTATATCTATTCGCCTGCTTATTTAGAGTATAAAAAAGCGGCTCATATATTTGGCTATCAAGTAGAACTGATCAACCGTTTTGTAGACTTAGATAAAGATATCGAACCTAACTCTTTAGTAGTCTTTGTCAATCCTAGCACTCCTGATGGAAGTTTTTATGATATCGATATTCTACTTTCTAAATGGATGGAAAAAAACTGTACGATTTTGATCGATGAATCATTTATCGAGTTTAGTTTACAAAAATCTTGTCTTCAATTTATCAAAAAATATCCTAAGCTTTTTATCCTCAAGTCCCTTACGAAGTTTTACTCATGTGCCGGAGTAAGAGTAGGAAGTGTAGTGGCATCTGCACAATCTATAAAAGAGCTTAAAAAGTATGAACCTTTATGGAAAATATCCCAATTTGATATGAACTACATAAATGAGGTGTTAGAAGATACCCAATTTCCAAAAATATCAAAAGCTATCAATATCACAAATAAAGCATATCTCGTACGAATTTTAAAAGAGTTTAAATACACAAATCATATCTTTGATTCATCTGCTAACTTTGTTTTGGTACAACTCAAAACTATAAAAGCAAATCAGTTGCAAGAACTACTTAAACCACATAAAATCATGATACGAAACTGTTCAAACTTTGACTTTTTGGATGATGATTTTGTACGAATTGCTGTAAAAAGTACACAAAATTTAGATCGATTTAAAAAAGCACTTGAAGATATATGTATATAACGATCACCTTATTAGCGTATCTAATAGATAGAATATTTGGCGAATTTCCGTACAATAACTACATAAAACACCCTGTTGTGTATATGGGTAATTTTATACACTATTTTGAAAAGAGATTTTATAAAGACAGTGTTTTAAGTGGTTTTTATCTTACAGCATCTTTAGTTTTAATAGTTTTTACTCTTTCGTTTACAATTACATATTTTATATCAAATATCTATATTTTAGCAATCATTGCCTCAACTGGAATCGCTTCTAAAATGCTCTATGAAAGTGTAAAAGATATCGTAACCAATCCTCAAAATATACAGTACCTAGTAAGTCGTGATACAAAAGACTTAAGCCAAAGTGATATCAATAAAGCTGCTATTGAAACTTATGGAGAAAATTTTAGTGATGGTATTGTAGCTCCAATATTTTATCTTTTGTGTTTTGGAGTTGTTGGACTATTTATCTATAAAGCAATCAATACCTTGGATTCGATGGTTGGATATAGAACTAAACGCTATGAAAAGTTCGGTAAGTTTTCTGCACTTTTAGATGATGTTGCAAACTATATCCCATCCCGAATCACCGCTATTTTAATACTACTCTTATTTGGGAAAATAACACTGCTTAAAAAGATTTTCTCATATGGAAAACTTCACGAAAGCCCAAATGCTGGTTATCCAATTAGTGCCTTGGGTTTTTGTGTTGGGGTGAAGTTGGGTGGAGATACTTCTTATTTTGGAAAGATAAAAGAAAAGCCACATTTTAGTGAGGGAAAAGAGATCATTTCAAAAGATGATATTTTACATTCATTGAGATTACAAGTTCGATTTGATATATTTATAGTATTAATT
>JBASAI010000309.1:0-5450 GCA_049650525.1 Arcobacteraceae bacterium | reverse complement strand
CACTTTAAGAACGCGGAATAGAGCAGCTTGGTAGCTCGACGGGCTCATAACCCGTAGGTCGCTGGTTCAAATCCAGCTTCCGCAACCAATTATTATTTTAAGTATGTTATATGTGCATCCAATTTATTGGGGTATCGCCAAGCGGTAAGGCACTAGCTTTTGGTGCTAGCATTCGAAGGTTCGAATCCTTCTACCCCATCCACTAATCTAAGAATAACCAAACTTAGTTTTAATAGATATTAGTAGTCAAACACTACAGTTCGCGGAATAGAGCAGCTTGGTAGCTCGACGGGCTCATAACCCGTAGGTCGCTGGTTCAAATCCAGCTTCCGCAACCAAATAAATCATAATTTTTTATTATATTTATTTCTAGAAAATTTATAACAATTCGTTATATCTTATCTCCCACTTATTTTATATATGTATATAAAAATTTCGCCCCGTAAAGCAAAATTTCAAATAAGGAGAAAAAATGTCAATTCTTAACATTACAAAAGAAGAAAAGTTAGAAGTTTTAATACGACTTTTAAAATCAAATGAATCATTTGATACTGCATGTTCTAAATCAGGACTTAACAAATCTGAAGCTACAAACTTGCTAGCTCAATAATTTAAATTAACTATAGGTTTACCACACAAACCTTGTTATTTTATATCACTACATTCACTTTAAATTATCATACAAATAGAAATTTCTTTCTATTTATACTTTGCTATCTTATCTCTTTTAAAAATCTCACAAAACTCTTTTGCATGATATGTAATAATAATACCAGCACCTGCTCTTTTAAAACTAAGTAGCGTTTCACACATCACTCTGTCATAGTCAATAAGTCCTGCATCTCCTGCATTTTTAAGCATCGCATACTCTCCACTGACATTGTAAACAGCAAGCGGTAGGTTTGTTCGATCTCGTATATCTCTTACGATATCAAGATATGGGAGTGCTGGTTTTACCATCAAGATATCAGCTCCTTGTCTTTCATCTTCTAAAGACTCTTCAATTGCTTCTAGACGATTACCTGGATCCATTTGGTACATATTTCTGTTTCCATGTTTTGGAGCTGAGTTTGCTAGGTCTGCAAATGGTCCATAGTAGCCACTTGCAAATTTTGTACTATATGCCATGATAGGTAAGTTTTCATATCCATTTTCATCTAAGGCTGTTCGTAAAGTTTCAATAATCCCATCCATCATACCACTTGGGGCAATCATATCAGCTCCTGCTTTTGCATGTACTAGTGCTTGTTGGGCTGAGATCTCTAATGTAGCATCATTATCGACAGTGCCATTATCACTTAATATCCCACAATGCCCATGGTCTGTATATTCACAAAAACAAAGATCTGTTACAACAAACATATCAGGAAACTCTTTTTTTATCGCTTGAATAGTACGGCTTATGATGCTGTTTTCACATAAACACTCACTTCCTGTACTATCTTTTACATCTGGAATGGCAAATAATATGATGCTATTTAAACCTAAAGTTCGAATATATCTACACTCTTCTATGAGCATATCAATAGACATCTGGAATACACCAGGCATCACACTTGACTCATCTCTTATCTCTTTTCCTTCTCGTACAAACAGTGGATAAATCAAGTCATTTGGAGTGACAATGGTCTCTCTTGTGAGATCTCTTAAAGTTTCATTAATTCGTAATCTTCTAAATCTTTTAAACATACTATTTACCTTTTTTGGATATTATTTCCTTAATATTATCGAAATAGGGATTAAATATTTATGAATATAGAAGTTTCAAATGTGGCAAACTTACCTACAACTCATGGTGATTTTTTAATACAGTCTTTTAAAGAACAAAAAGAAGATGGAGTAAAAGAACATTTAGTTATTTTTACAAAAGATCTTGAAGAGATTCCAACAGTAAGAATCCATAGTGAGTGCCTTACAGGTGATGCTATAGGAAGTATCAAGTGTGATTGTCAAGCGCAGCTAAATTATGCACTCGATTTTATCAACACTAACTTAGGAATGGTTATCTATCTTCGTCAAGAAGGAAGAGACATAGGGCTTTTCAATAAGGTAAATGCCTATGCACTTCAAGATCAAGGGTTTGATACGGTTGAGGCAAATCATCAGCTAGGTTTTGAATCAGATCAACGAACATATGAAATAGTTGATTTTATTTTTGATTATTATAAAATAAATAAGATAAAACTAATGACAAATAACCCTGCAAAACTCAATGGAATAAAAGTAGAAATAGTAGAACAAGTTCCTGTAAAAGTAGGACTCACTGAACAAAATAGTCACTACTTAAAAATAAAAAAAGAGAAAATGGATCATATATTATGAGTTTAGAAGAAAAATTCACAAAGATAGAGTTGCATTTTGATGATCTTTTTTATCAACGGTGTGAAAAATATGTAGCTCTTTTACAACAATGGGGGAAGATACACAATCTCACAGCATCACTAAAAACCCAAGAGATAGAAAACAATATTATAGATAGTATCTATCCTTTAAAATTTTTAAATGATTTTAGTTCGTTGGCTGATGTAGGAACTGGTGCTGGATATCCTGGGATGTTGCTAGCAATCGCTCGCCCAAATGCAAGAGTAGTTTTAGTAGAACCTCGTGCAAAAAGAGTTGCTTTTTTAAATTTTGTAAAAAGTGCACTCAAACTTGAAAATGTTTTTATTGAGCAAAAAAGAATCGAAGATCTACAAGATGATCGATTTGATATCATCACAAGTAGAGCTGTCACAAATACTACTTTGCTGTTAGAGCTTACAAAACATCTTAAAGATGATAAAACAGAGTATCTATTTTATAAAGGAAGTTTGTGTGAAGAAGAGATAGAAGAAGCTCAAATCCAAAACTATCAAACTTTTAAAGTGGGAACACATCGAAATTATCTTTATATGAAAAGTAAGGAGAGCTAGATGATCGTAAAACTTTTACTTTTAGGCGTTGTGTTATTTGGGGTCTATTTAGTTTTCTTTAAAAAAGATCGAGAAAAAAATATCAAAGACAAAAAAAACGATGAGATCACTGATACAATGGTAGAGTGTCCTACTTGTGGAACCTATGTTTCGAAAGAAGATGCGATTTTAAGTAATGGTAAATATTTTTGTTCACAAGAGTGTTTAAAATGATTTTAATAGGTGATGACAATATTGAGTGTGAAAAAATAGAAAAAATCTCTTCTATTTCAGATATCTCTTCAACAACTTCAAATACTACAGTTTTATATAACTTTGATTTTGATATATTAAAATATACACAAAAAAATCATCTAAGTTCTGCAGTACTTACTAACAATCTCCAAGAGGTTATTTATACATCAACATTTGATGTGAAATATATCATTGTAAATAAGAGTTTTGCACAAAAGGCACAAAATATTGCAAACAATTATATGCTTGATAGTAAAATATTAGTTGTGATTGAGTCAAATGAAGAGCTTGTGCAAAATGCAATAGATGAGATAGATGGTGTAATTTATAATAAGGTGATCTAAAATGAATACTACAAATGTAAATGAAGAGATAGAATACTGCGCAGATACGATAAAAATGAGTGTTTTGATGACTCCAGATAAAGCAAATTTTTCTGGAAACATTCATGGGGGAGCGATACTAAAACATCTTGACGAGATAGCATATGCATGTGCTTCACGGTATTGTGGGCATTATGTGGTGACACTTTCTGTTGATAAAGTACTTTTTAAACACCCTGTGCATGTGGGTGAGCTTGTGACTTTTTTGGCATCTGTAAATTATACTGGAAAAACATCGATGGAGATAGGGATCAAAGTAATAGCAGAAGATGTGATCAAAAGAACAGTAAAGCATACAAATACTTGCTACTTTACAATGGTAGCAGTAGATGAAAATGGAAAACCAACAGCGATACCAGAATTTAATCCTACAGATGAAGAGAAAAAAAGAAGATTTGAAGATGCGAAGATACGCCGAGAGCTTCGTATGAAAAATAAACTCTAAAAGTGCAACTTTCCAATAGAAACATTTCAAAACAAGAGGTTTTAAAGAAATATTTCGGTTTTGATAGCTTTAGAAATATTCAAGAACAAGCGATCGACCATATTTTAGAAAAAAAAGATCTGCTTACTATTTTACCTACAGGAAGTGGAAAGTCACTTATCTTTCAGCTTCCAACACTTATGATGAGTGGCGCTACTGTTGTAATCTCTCCACTTATTGCACTGATGCAAGATCAAGTTGTAAACTTACAACAAAATGGTATCACTGCTTCGATGATCAACTCTCAAAATAGCATAGAAGAAAATAACTTTATTTTTGAACAGTTACGAACAAATCAATTAAAGTTTTTATATATAGCGCCTGAGCGATTTCAAAGTGGTGATTTTTTAGAAAAGCTCAAATCTATAGATATCAACTTTTTTGTGATCGATGAAGCACATTGTGTGAGTGAATGGGGACATGAGTTTCGTGATGATTATCAAAAGCTAGGACTTTTAAAACAACACTTTCCAAACACTCCAATCACAGGATTTACTGCAACAGCTACTAAAAGTGTCGAGCAAGATATCGTAAAAACTTTGAGTATAAATCCCAAAAATATCTTAAAAACAAAAATACAAAGAACAAATCTTATCATACGAAGTGAAAAAAGAGTAGGGGATGGAAAAGCTCAAATCTCAGCTTTTTTAAAAACCCATGAGGATGAGTGTGGGATCATCTATTGTTTTACACGAAAAGAAACTACTGCTTTAAGTGAGTACTTAAATAGTGTAGGCTTTGATACTTTAGCATATCACGCAGGACTTCCCTCAAACCAAAGAGATGAGATATTTACAAAGTTTAAAAATGAGAGTGTAAAGATCATTGTAGCAACCATCGCATTTGGAATGGGGATCGACAAAGGAAACATACGATTTGTTTTACATACCTCTATGCCAAAAACCTTAGAAAACTATTCACAAGAGATAGGGAGAGCTGGACGAGATGGACTCAATGCAGAAGTTTTGATGCTCTTTTCAAAAGCTGATGAGTTGGGTAAAAGAAGATTTATAGATGTTTTGCCTGATAGTCAATATAAACAAAACAATTATAAAAAACTAGAAACGATGTATAGGTTTGCGATATCAGAAAAATGTAGACATCAAAACATAGCTATATATTTTGGAGACAAGATTGAGCCGTGTGATACGATTTGTGATAATTGTACAAATGAAGAACGGGAGTATCAAGATATCACAGTAGAAGCGCAAAAGTTTTTATCTGCAATTTTGCGAGTAGAAGAGCGATTTGGGCAGACTTATATCATCGATATCTTACGAGGCTCAAATGCAAAACGAATTTTGGACTTTGGACATGAAAATTTAAGTGTCCATGGAATAGGAAAAGATTTAAGCAAAGAGCAGTGGAGTAGTATCGCTGATACTCTTTTAGATATCGAAGCGATGCAAAGTTTTGGAGAGTATCGAACGCTTAAAC
>JBASAI010000308.1:0-14343 GCA_049650525.1 Arcobacteraceae bacterium | reverse complement strand
GTTGGTACCCATGCCCTTTTAAATGTGAAGTGTAAAAATCTTGGACTTGTTATCGTCGATGAAGAGCATAAGTTTGGAGTAAAACAAAAAGAGAAACTCAAAGATATCAGAAGTGATGTGCATATTTTTTCTATGAGTGCGACACCAATTCCACGAACTTTAAATCTAGCGATGTCAAAGATCAAGGGAATGAGCTCACTTCTGACACCTCCTAGTGAACGACTTGGAGTAAGAAGTTTTGTAAAAGAGTATGATGATAAGATGATCAAAGAGATTATTTTACGAGAAAAAAGGCGTGGGGGACAGCTTTTTTATATTTATAATAATATTGCAACTATTGAGACAAAAAAGAAAGATTTGCTAGAAATCATGCCAAATCTAAAAATCGCAGTGATGCACTCACAAATCACACCAAAACAAAGTGAAGAGACTTTGGAGATGTTTGCAAATGGAGATATTGATATTTTACTTGCTACTAGTATTGTAGAGTCTGGGTTGCACTTGCCAAATGCAAATAGTATGATAATCGATGGTGCAGATAGATTTGGTATCGCAGATCTTCATCAGCTTCGTGGTCGAGTAGGGCGAAGTAACAAAGAGGGATTTTGTTATTTTGTAGTTAAAGATAAAAAAACGATCACAAAAGATGCGATACGAAGACTTATAGCACTCGAATCTAACTCTTATTTGGGAAGTGGAACTGCTTTGGCTCATCAAGATCTGGAGATCCGTGGTGGTGGAAATATAATCGGTGAAGCTCAAAGTGGACATATTAAACAAATAGGATATGGACTATATTTGAAGATGTTAGAAGAGGCGATTGCAATTTTGAGTGGTGAAGTGCAAGAAGAGGAACAAAGTGTAGATATAAAACTAAGTATCACAGCTTTCATATCGAGTGATTATATAAGTGAAGATAGAGTAAGATTAGAGTTATATAGACGGCTTAGTATGTGTAAAGCAAAAAAAGAGATTTTTGCTATTCAAGATGAGATGGAAGATAGATTTGGCAGACTTGATTTGCCTACGAAACAGTTTATTGAGTTGATTATCATCAAAATAAATGCTTTAGAAAAAAAGATAAAAACGATTAGTAATTATGATATGAATATTACAATAGTGTATAATGATGAAAGAAAAGAAACAATCAAATCTCCAAGTAGAGATGATGATGATCTTATTATCACGACACTCAATTACTTGACCAAAAAAGGGAATTAAAATGGAAACTCAAACAACACAAAATGAGACAAAACAAAACAATGCTTTAGTGTATATTTTACTAGTCGTAATCATTATACTACTTGGATATATTGGATATCTCTATGGATTTAAAGATATGGTAAAAAAAGACGACTTAAAAGATAAATATATTTTAAAATCTGATATTGCTTTTTCTATGTTACCTTCATATGAAAAAAGCCGTTATATAAATTTTTATGAGCATGATACACAAATTAATGAATTACAACAACAAATTAGAAACTTGAAAAATACTCAGCCTACGGTTGTAGAAGTAGAAAAAGTTATAGAAAAGATTGTAAATGTACCTGTTGAAAAAGTTGTTGAAGTAGAAAAAATAGTAGAAATACAAAATAGTATTCCTTATAATAATGATAAAACTACTTTTAATACTTTTACTTGTAAAAATTTAGAAGAGGGAAGTATAAGCGTTTCAAAATCATGTCAAAGTAAACTGTATAAATTTTTAGATGAAAATAGAGGCAGTAAATCATTTGAAGTTATTGGGATGGTTGATGATAAGGATTTTAAATTTATCAATAAACTTAAAGATGTTTACGGAGAGAATAAGATAAAAAATTTGGCAAAATATTCGCAAATTGGACTTTCTCGTCAAAGAGTTATCGAAGCTTCATGGTTGATAAAGAAACATATTGGAAACTATGATCAAATAAAAGCCGTGAACTATACACTTAATAGTAAAAATAACAAAGGTTTTGTAGTAAGAGCATATAAATAGTGATATACGATATAGTTATAATTGGAGCAGGAGCTAGTGGTCTCATGGCCGCTTCTAAATATAAAGATAAAAGTATTTGTATCATTGATGCAAATGATAAAATTGGAGCAAAAATAAAAATAAGCGGTGGTGCGAAGTGTAACATCACAAATAAGTTTATGAGTGAAGAGAAGTTCTTAGGAGATCAAGAGTTTATCAAACCTGTTCTTGAAAAATTTAATGAAAAAGATTTATTACATTTTTTGAGTAAAAATAAAGTAACGCCGAATCTAAATCCTAAAATAGTCAAAGGAACATATTTCTGTAATAGTAGTAGTGATGTTATTGATATGTTTACAAAACTTACAAGTCATTGTAAATTTAGAATGGGTACAAAAGTTTTAGATGTAGAATATGATGAGTATTTTACTCTTATCACAGATAAGGGTGAGATATCTGGAAATAAACTGATTGTAGCAAGCGGTGGATTATCGTATGCAAGTTTAGGGGCTAGTGATATTGGATATAAAATTGCACAAAAATTTGGTCATACTGTAAATAGACTCGACCCTGCACTTGTAGGATTTACAGTTCAAAAAGATCAATTCTGGTTCAAAGAGTTAAGCGGGCTTTCTGTTGATGTGAAAATAAAAATAATGAATAAAGAAGTAGTAGGAAAAATGCTTTTTACTCATAAAGGGTGTAGTGGCCCTGCTATTTTAACAACATCGCTTTATTGGCAAAAAGGAAATATCTCAATAGACTTTTTACCGAATAAAGAGAGCTATTTACCAAAACGATTTAAGCAGCAGATAAAAGGTCTGGATATAGATCTGCATAACTATACAATGGCACCAGCTGGAAACTTTGGATATACAAAAGCTGAGGTTACAAAAGGTGGAATAGATACTACTGAAATAGATGAAGATTTTCAAAGTAAAAAACAAAAAGATCTCTATTTTATAGGTGAAGTTCTTGATGTTACAGGTGAATTAGGCGGATATAATTTTCAATGGGCGTTTGCAAGTGGTTTTTGTGTAGATAATTAATTCTTATATAAAGACTAATTTGATAAAATAAATAAATTTATAATTAAAGGTACAAAATGTTTTTTTCTAATAAGGCAAAAGAGCAAGAATGTGAACAATTACGGCAGCAAGTCAAAGATCTTGAACGAAAGTTACAAGAAACACACAATGTACAAACTGAAGAACTAAACATACTTACAAGTAATTTTGAAAGTGAACTTAACCTTTTAAAAAGTGAAAATGATAAACTTTCAAGAATTGCAAAATTTTCAACAGAAGAAGGTATTATAGCTGTTGATAATAATAATAAAGTTGTTTTTATCAATGACCGTGCTAATGAAAACATTGAAGATAAAGATCATCTTCTTAAAACTATTGTACAAAAATCTGAAAGAATTATTATTTCTGATTGTGAAGCAAAATTATCATATAAAACTTATGATGATTTAACAATTGTATCTTTAATAAAAACATCTATTCATGATAATGCAGAAGATGGACTACTTCATAAGCATAATAATAATATTAATGTTTCATTGTCAAATACACAAAATGTTTATCAAGAGCTACTTAATGAACTAGACAAAATGGCAGGAGAATCAAAAGAGACTGCTTCTGGGTCTATTGAAGGTTTGACTTTAACACAAAATATTGTGAACGACACTGAAAATTTAGATAGTCAGATTTCGACAGAAAATGAAATCGTAACAAATCTTGTAAAGAAAAGTGATGATATTGCAAATGCTATTGTGGTGATCGATCAAATTGCATTTCAAACAAATATTCTTTCATTAAATGCGGCTGTTGAAGCAGCAACTGCAGGTGAAGCTGGCAAAGGTTTTGCGGTAGTTGCTCAAGAAGTAAGAAATCTTGCATCAAGATCAGCAGATGCAGCTAAAGAGATAAAAGATGTTGTTGTTTCTATACAGCAAGAAACAGCAAGAATGAAAAAGAGTTCTGATATTGTTTCTAGTGTTGTTACTGAAACAAAAGATAGAGTAGCTGTTCTTATAAAGCTGATGGAATCATTTCAAAGAAATGCTGGACGAAGTGTATTTGAAGTAGAAGCAATAAGCAATAAAATTTTTGTTAACCTTGCAAAACTCGATCATGTTATTTATAAAAATAATTTATATCAACTATTATTTGGTGATAGTAATAGTTTTAAACCTACAGAACATACTGCTTGTAGACTTGGAAAATGGTATGATAGTGGACTTGGAAAAACAGAGTTTGGAAGTACGAAATCGTATGCAAGTTTAAATAAACCTCATGCTACTGTACATAAAGAAGCCAACCTTTTAGCAAAAGAGTGTTCAGGAAATTCAATAGTATGTTCAAAAGCAGTAATTGAAGAAAAAATTAATCTGATAGAAAATGCAAGTGAAAATGTATTTAGAGTGCTCGATCAGATGTTAGAAGAAAAAAATAATATTGTTATGAAAATTGCTGCACAAGATTTATTTAAATAGGGGATAAAATGGAAGAAAGAAAATATAAAATAGCAATTGTTGATGATGAAACTGAAATTTTAAATATGTTACAACGATTTTTGAACAGAAATGAACACTACACTGTTACAACATATTCGAATCCTATTACAGCAATAGCAAGCATAGATAGCAGCGATGATATTGTTCTTTTGGATATAATGATGCCACAGATGAATGGACTAGATGCTTTAGAAAAGATAATGGAAAAAAATCCTGAACAAAAGGTGATTATGATGACTGCTTTTTCAACATTAGATAAGGTTCTTAACTCACATAAACATGGTGCGACTCATTATCTTATGAAACCATTTGATTCCTTAGAATCAGTAGATAAAAAAATCAGTGAAGTTTTAGAACTTAAATAGTTCTATTATTTGAGGTAAAAATCACATGAATGAGTTACTTCATTTAATCGATAAATATGTTATTCGATCGATCACAGATAGTGCTGGAAAAATCATCGAGGTAAGCGAAGCTTTTTGTAAAATATCGAAATATTCAAAAGAGGAATTGATTGGTAAAAGTCATTCGCTATTACGACATCCTGACATGGACGATTTTTTATTTAGAGATTTGTGGGAAACTATTGTATCTGGACATAAATGGCATGGTAAAATAAAAAATCGTGCTAAAGATGGAACTTTTTATTGGGTTGATGTAAATATAGAACCAAATTACATAAATGGAAAGATAGCTACTTATACGGCAATTAGAACTGATATCACTGATAAAGTTTTATTAGAAGAGCTCAACGCAACACTTAGTGAAAAGATTAGAGTCGAGGTGGCAAAAAGTACAAAGCAATTTGAACTGATCCAAGCAGAACAACTTAAAAGTACAAAATTAAGTTCGATTGGGAGTTTGGCTGCTGGTATTACACATGAGATAAATACTCCTTTGACTTATATCAAAGGAAATTTTGAAATGATGAAATATGATTTTGAAGCGTTACCTCCAAGTAAGATAAAAGATAGAATTTTGGAAGATAGTAAAATCATACATGAAGGGATAAAAAGAATTACCAATATCGTAGAAGCAATGAGAGAAGTTTCATCTGTTTCAACTGAAGTAAAAGAAAAAGTGAATCTTTACAGTACGCTTGTGACCTCTTTAATAGTGTGTAATAACAGGTCAAAGCAAGTAACAAAGATCTATTTAAATAAGAAGCTTTTTGATATAAATAAAGACAAAAATCAGCATAGTTTTATGGCACTTGTGCAAGAACAACGCATCGAACAGGTTTGGATTATTATTATCTCAAATGCATTAGATGAATTAATCAAAAAAGAACACTATACTGACCGAAGATTAAATATTGATATATGTTCTAATGATAATAAAATCACAATAGAAATATCTGATAATGCAGGTGGAATAGATGAAAAAATCATAAAAAATATTTTTGAACCATTTGTAAGCACAAAAAAAAGTGGCGGAATTGGGATTGGTTTAAATATTGCAAAAAAGATTATTGAAGAAAACAAAGGAAAAATTAGCGTCATAAATAGAGTAGATGGTGCTTTATTTAGAGTAGAATTTAATAAAACATAAAGAGGATAATATAAAAAATATAACAATTGCTTTTATAGGTGACATTGTAGGTCGTCCTGGAAGAAAAATCATAAAAGAAAATCTTGAGAGATTACGAGAAGAGTATAGTTTAGATTGTGTCATTGCAAATGGTGAAAATGCTAGTCATGGTTTTGGATTGACAGTAAAAAATGCAAATGAGTTATTTAATTGTGGAATTGATCTGATTACAGGCGGAAATCACTCTTGGGATAAGAAAAAAGAGATGATTGCTTTACTTGAATCTAAACCTGTAATACGACCAGACAATTATCCAGAAGGAGTTCCTGGAACTGGTGTAAAGGTTATGCAAGTGGGTGAAGTGCAACTTGCTGTTATAAATCTTATGGGATTGTATACCATGCCACAAGTTCTTAATCCTTTTACCCATGTACTTACATTGGTTGAAAATTTAGAAAAGCAAGGTATAGGTCATATTTTCATAGATTTTCACGCAGAAGTGACTGCTGAAAAAAGAATACTTATGCAGATGCTAAAAGGACGAGTCAGTGCAATATGTGGTACACATACGCATGTGGGAACAGATGATCAAGAGATTACAGATGGAACTTATTATGTAACTGATGTCGGTATGACAGGATGTAGAGACAATGTCATAGGGATGGAAAGTGATGTGCCTATCAAAAAAGCATTAACTGGTTTGGGGGGACATTTTAATGTTCCTAATAATTGTAAATCAATTATGCAGATTGTAATTATTGAATTAGATGAAAATGGAAAAGCAAGTAATGGTTTTAAAGTGAAGCTTTATGATGATAAAAATGAGATTGTATCACAAAGTCTCATTAATTAAATTTGATCAAGATAATCAAGATCCAATTTAAAATTAGATAAACTAAAGCAATATATAGAAGGATACTAGAAATGATAATTATTCCTCAAACAAAAGGTGGAGTTGGTAAATCAACAGTAGCGATGCAAGTAATTGCACCATATTTATATAAAAAACATGGTAAAGCCGTAACATACATTGAAATAGATGATGAAAATAATGATTCTCAAAGTTTTACGGCAACAAAAATTGTAAATAAAAAAATGTTATCTACAAACAAAATAACAGAACTTGATGAGATGATTTTAATGGATGACAATCATGAAATTATCGTAGATGTTGGTGGAAATAAAACTTCTTCATTGGTTTTGGATGAGATTGCAAAGATTGGAACTTTTGGAAATGTAAAATGGATAGTTCCTATGGGTGATGGTGAACTTGATGGTAAAAATGCTATTGCAACGATGAAAAAACTTCGTAAAATAGAGCGCAATTCAACAGAAAATTTATTTTTTGCTTTAAATCGTGCAATAAGTACTGAAAAAGATTATTTAGAAGAGCAGTTTATCAACTTTTTTGGGCATAAATATCTAGGGAGTAATTCTACTATTACTGATTTTGTAAAAGATCCACGATATTTTTCTGTGAAAAATGACAAAGTTATTACGATGAGTAGATATCTTGGAAGTACCGTTTGGGAAATGGCTCACAACAATACTGATTTTGCAGTAAAAGCATTAGAAGCAAAAGATGCAGGAGATAGAGAAGCTGCATTAAAATATCTTTTTTTTAGAAGATTACAAACAGAAGCGAAGGATTATGTTTTAGGAACATTAAATCCTATTTTTGTAGAATTAGATCGATGGATAGAGATTAAAAAATAGGATTGCTTTATGAGTGACATGAGCTTCAAACAAGCAAAAGAGTTAGCAGAACAACTTGAGTTAAGTGAAATAACGCTAAAGCAGATGCTTGTTAAAATTGATACAGCATCTGAAAACTTTGAGAAAAGTTTAGAAAAACAGGAAAGTATTGTAAATTATCTTCCAAAAAGTGATAAAAAATTAACATATATGAAAATTCTTATTGGTGTAAATATAGGATTTATTTTAGGGTTAATAGTAGCAAAATATATATTTTAAGGGTAAAAAGTGGCAGAAGAAAATAGAGATAATCAAGAAGATATCGTAAAAATGTTTGATGAAATTGCTAAAAAATATGATTTAGCAAATAGAATTTTAAGTATGGGTATCGATAAAAAGTGGCGAAAAAAAGCGTGTAACCTAGCATATGATTTTTATGGAAAATCAGATATATCAAAAATTGTTGATGTCGCTTGTGGGACTGGCGATCTAATGATTGACTGGGAAAATGTTGCAGCTGTAAATGGTATCGATATCAAAGAAATTGTTGGTGTTGATCCAAGCGTAGGGATGATGGAAGTTGGGAAAAGAAAAATACCTCATAGAATATTTATAGAAGCGGGTGCAGAAGCTATGCCTTTAGATGATGAAAGTGCTGATATTATTTCTATTTCATATGGAATACGAAATGTAGTTAAACGAAAAGAAGGTTTTAGTGAGTTTGCACGAGTGTTGAAAAAAGATGGTCTTTGTGTAATTTTAGAATTTACAAAAAATGATAAGAATAATTTTCCTGCAAAATTAACAAAATTTTATATGAATAATATGATGCCTCATATAGGTGGACTTGTATCTAAAAATAAAGATGCATACACTTATCTTCCAGAATCAATTGAAGCTTTTATTACAACAAAACAGATGTGTGATGAGTTAAAAGAAGTTGGTCTTGAACCTATTTTTGTACAAGGATATTCTATGAATATGAGCACAACTTTTATAGCTAGAAAGATATAGTTTCTGTGAATACTCCTATAAGTGTAAGTGAATTAAATGAGCAAATTAAAGGGTTATTGGAAACTACTTTTTCTTCTATTTATGTAGAGGGGGAGATCTCTAATCTTACCTATCATAATTCAGGGCATATCTATTTTAGTATCAAAGACAATAAATCAATCATCTCGTGTGTGATGTTTCGAGGAAATGCGCAGTATTTAAAGTTTCGTTTAGAAGTTGGTGCGAAAATAGTTATCAGTGGAAATATTACAGTGTATGCACCTCGTGGAAACTATCAATTGTTATGTCAAAAAATAGAGCCAAGTGGAGTTGGAGCATTAGCTTTGGCGTATGAACAACTTAAAACGAAGCTTCAAATCAAAGGGTATTTTGATAAATCACTCAAAAAACCATTACCTCGTTATCCTAAAACTATCTATGTGATTACTTCAAATACGGGTGCAGCTATTGAAGATATGAAAAAGATACTATCTGTTCGTTATGCGCTTGCAGAAATGATTCTTTTACCTACACTAGTGCAGGGTGTTGGTGCAAAAGAAAATATTGTAAGAAATATTCAAAAAGTAGATAGTTTAGCTATAAATAACTTATCTAATTCTATTTTGATCGTAGGTCGTGGTGGCGGAAGTATCGAAGACCTTTGGGCATTTAATGAAGAGATTGTGTGTGAGGCGATATATCAGGCGAATATTCCTATTATTAGTGCTGTTGGACATGAAAATGACTTTGTTATCTCTGATTTTGTAGCAGATATACGAGCAAGTACTCCTTCAAATGCTATAGAAATATCCACTCCAAATATCAATGACTTACGACAATTTACAGATACAATAATGAATGATTTTTCACATAAATTTAAAACAATTTTGGTGCACAAAGAACAAACACTCAAGCATCTCAAATCAAGTTTTGAACAACAATCATTTCAAAAAAGGTTTGAATTTATAGCATCAAAAATAGATAATTTGAGACAACAGTTTCAAAATGCATTTAAGCAAACTTTAAAAATAAAAAATGATGAATTGTTGTTTATAAAAAATAGTTTTTTACTCAACCATCCAGAAAAAAAAGAGAAGAAAGGTTTTGTACAACTTACATCACATAATAAAATTATTGCATTAGAAGATATAAAAGAAAATGATATAGTGGTAATACAAAATTCAAAGTTAGTAGCAGAATGTAAAGTTATTTCAAAGAATATAATAGATAAAATATAGTAAATAAGAATTAGATTTTTCTCGATAGAAATTAAAGGATAGTTATGGCAAGAATAGACAATCAGTATAATACTACAAATTCAGATGAATATATGACATTTATACTAGGTGAGATGAAATATGCAGTAGAATTACCTAAAATTAGAGAAATTTTAACTTATCCTGATCTTATAACTACATTACCCAACACAAGTGCATGGGTAAAAGGTTTGATTAATTTACGAGGTGAAGTTGTACCAATTTTAGATATCAGAGTAAAATTTGGTACTGGTGAAGTTCAGTATGATGAAAATACAGCTGTCATCGCAGTTATTACTGGTGATAATAGAATGATTGGTTTAGTTGTAGATAAAGTTGATGATGTACAAAAACTAGAAACTTCACAACTCTATCCTGTATCTGATATGGGTTCTGCTATCCCTTCTCGATACTTAAAAGGTTTCGTAAGACTTGAAGATAATCAAATGTTAGTAATCATGGATATCGAAACAGTAGTGGCAAAAGAAGAGTTAAAATCATAAGATTTACTCTTTTTTTATTTAAAAGATAATAGCTTTTCTTCTAACTGAGAAGCTTCTAAAATCACATCAATATGATCATGTTGTGTAAATCCCCAATTAACCAATAAATAGTCCATCTCACAAGCTACTGCTGCATTTTTGTCTTTATTACTATCACCTATTAAAATTGCATCTTTTATTTGGATATTAAGTGATTGAGTTGTTTTTATGAGCATCTCTGGATGTGGTTTTGATTGACTAACTTTATCTGCACCAATAAAATAGTCAATATAGTGATCTATTCCTAAATGCTTTGTCATCTTTTGCGCATATTCTACAGATGCATTTGTTGCGATACTAAGTGTAAAATACTCAGATATATTTTGAAGAAGATCTTTTATCCCATCATATAAAACGATATCAGTAAGGCAGTTTTTATCATAATACTCTTCAAATAGTTTTGAATGCTTTTTTGTAAAATTTTTTGTACCATAAAAAAATTCACTAGGATTGATATCTGGATTATTGATACTTGTAAGGAGTAATTCTTTTGGCATCTTAGGTAGCCCTACATTTGTTCTTACATGATTTATTGTATTTGAGATAACATCTCCACTATCTATGAGTGTACCATCCATATCAAATATGATGAGTTGTTTATTTTTCATTGTGTTCCTTTTTTAAGAGTTAAAAAAAAGGGACTTAAAAATAAGTCCCTTTTAGATAAGAAATAAGTTAGTGTATAAAATACTATTTTACTTTTTCTAAATAATCACCTGTTTTAGTGTCACATTTAATGATATCACCTTCTAGTAAGTGAAATGGTATCTGTACAACTGCACCGCATTCTAAAGTAGCAGGTTTTTTACCACCTTGTGAGTCACCTTTAAAGTTAGGTGGTGTTTCTACAATTTTCATCTCTACTGTTGCTGGTGGCTCAACTGTAATAGCTTCACCTTTGAAAAACATCATATCAACATTCATACCATCGATGATCCATTTTTCAGCATCACCAACTTGATCATAAGTTAAACCTATTTGATCATATGTGTCATTGTCCATAAATTGTAACATCTCACCATCATCATATAAGAACTGCATAGTTCTTTGCTGTAAATCTGGAGCTTCAAACTTATCACCTGCATGGAAAGTTTTTTCTATTGTTTTAGCGTTTAAATAGTTTTTGATTTTACATCGTACAAATGCAGCACCTTTACCAGGCTTAACATGTGCATAATCAGTAATTCTATATGGAATACCATCTACTTCTATTTTCATACCTTTTTTTAAATCACTCATCCCTAAAGCCATATTGTTACTCCTTATATTTGAGCATATGAAACTGTTCTTGCAGCTTCAATATTTGCTAGTTTATCTAAAGTACTATTGCTTACTTCATCATCTACAATAATAACAGCTAATGCACCATCTTTATTTCTACCAAGTCTAAAGTCAGAGATATTAATACCATCTGCAGCTAAAATAGTTCCAACATGACCAATAACACCTGGTACATCAGAATTTGATAGTAAAATCATTTTTCCTGTTGGCTCAACATCTACAAGACAATCATTTATACTAACAATTCTTTGTACTTCTTCTTCAAAAATAGTTCCACTTGTACAGTTTACACCATTTTTTGTTGTAATACTTACTGTTACTTGATTTTTGTAGGCACTGTTATTTGAATGCACTGAAGATTCAACTTTCAGTCCTTTCTCATTTGCAACAAATGTAGCATTTACATAGTTGATCTTTTCATTACTCATAGCGTGAGTTAGAGCGCCAACTATAGCAAAAGTCTCTAAACTATCTAAATAGTTTGAAATCTCACCTTCTGCTTTTATTTTAATAGATTTGATCTCACTTTTATCCATTTGTGCGAGTAAAAATGACATTTTTTGTGTAAGTTCTAAATATGGTTTTACAAATGACGGAATTTTACTTTCATCAATAGGTAAATTTAATGCATGTGGGTATCCAATACCACGAGCAGATTTAATAGCATTGTTAGCTGCTTGTGTAGCGATTTTATATTGAGACTCTACAGTATTTGCACCTAAGTGAGCTGTTACTATTATATTATTTAAGTCTAAAAGTGGATGATCTGTTGCGGGCTCTTTGTTAAATACATCGATTCCAGCCATTGCAATTTTACCAGATTTTAGATTGTTGAAAAGTGCTTCTTCATTATAAAGACCACCTCTTGCACAGTTGATAAGAATAACACCATCTTTCATCTTTGCAATTTGCTCTTCATCAATCATATTTAATGTTTCTGAATTTTTTGGTGTATGGATAGTAATAATATCACACGATAAAATATCGTCAAAATTTGTAGTATATCCAATACCCAAATCAGTTGCTTTTGTTGAAGATATATAAGGGTCATAAGCTACAACATCCATCTCAAATGCTTTACATCTTAATGCTACTCTATGTCCGATATTACCAAATCCAATCACACCAATTTTTTTCCCAAAAAGTTCTTGACCATACCAGTCTTCTCTTTTCCAAATTCTTTGATCTTTTAATTGAGCATGCGCATACGGCATTTTTCTCATACAAGAAAGCATATGTGTCATTGTAAGTTCAGTTGCTGCTAGAGTATTCGCTGTTGGAACATTCATAGCAATCACACCGCGTTTACTACAACCATCGATATCAACATTATCAACACCAACTCCAGCACGAACTACGGCTTTAAGTTTTGTTGCTGCATTTAAGAATTTTTCATCTATATCTGTAGAACTTCTTGTGATACATACATCTGCATCTTTGATTACATCTAAAAGGGCAGTTTTATCAATATCAGCTGCATATACATAATTTATATCACTAGTGTTTTTGAGTATTTCCAGTCCACTCTCATGGATGTGGTCACATACTACTACTGTAGGTTTATTCATAATTTTCTCCATTTTAACAGTTAAAGTATAATTACTTTAACTGTCCTGCAAGTGCATCACCAAGTGTCATTGTTGATTCATCATTTACTGATTTTAACATATCTCTGTCTTTTTGAGATGCTAATCTTCTTACTGATAATCTTACTCTATTTCTTTGTTTATCAATATTTACAACAACAGCTTCGATTTCGTCACCAATTTTAATCTCTTCTTCACCTTCTTCTGGTTTCATCAAATCTTCTTTTCTGATAAGTCCATCAAGGTTATTTTCTAGAACAACAAAAACACCAAAATCTTTGATATCTTTTACTGTTGATTTAATAATATCTCCAGTGTTGTGCTCTTTTTCAAATTTTTGTGCAGGTGAGTCTTGTAATGCTCGTACACTTAAAGAGATGTTTTCTTTTTCAGTATCAATTTTGATAATTTTTACTTCAATCTCATCACCTTTTTTGTAAACATCTTTACATTTTGTTGTTGATTCCCAGTTTGCTTCTTCATTATGTAAAAGACCGTCAACTGTTCCTAAGCTAACAAATGCACCAAAGTCTGTAAGAGTTGCAACTGTACCTGTAACTACATCACCAACTTTATTTTCTTTGATAAATGTTTGGAATGGTTTTGGTTGTAATGATTTTAAACTTACTCTTAATCTTCTTTTATCACAATCTAAATCAATAACTTCAACATTGATCTCTTGACCAATCTCTAAATAATCTTTAGGATTTTTTACATTTTTGTTATGACTGATTTCTGAGATATGTAATAGACCTTCGATATCATTTCCTAAATCAACAAATGCACCGTATGATTCAAAGTTTGAAACAGTTACAGTAATAGTATCACCAGTTTCAAGAGCATCTCTCATCTCTTCCCATGGGTTTGCCAATGCTTCTTTGATTGATAAAGATAAGTGACCTTTTTCTTTGTCATATGATTTCATCACAGCAACAACTTCGTCACCTTCTTTGTAATATGCTGAAGGATTAACTGGACC
>JBASAI010000307.1:0-1908 GCA_049650525.1 Arcobacteraceae bacterium | reverse complement strand
CAATACGACTTACCTTTGCACTATTAGGAACTGTAATTTTAATGTTTATCATGGGCTATGGTATCTCACTTGATGTGGATGATTTACATTTTTCTGTCTTAGATAATGACAAATCGCCCTTAAGTAGAGAATATATTCAAAATGTATCTGGTTCGCGTTATTTTTTAGAAAAACAAGAACTCAACTCACAGCAAGATCTTGACGAACAAATGAAAAGTGGGAACATCAGTGTTGCTTTTGTTATACCTCCTCATTTTGGAAATAACCTTTACAAAGGCAATCCTGTAGAAGTTTCAGCATGGATAGATGGCTCAATGCCATTTCGTGCTGAAACAATCAAAGGGTATGTAGAAGGGATTCATAATAGCTATTTACAACAAAAAATAGAAGAACAACCTTATTATGTTCAAACAAATAGTATGATTACTATAGAGTCTCGATTTAGATATAACCAAGATTTTAAAAGTATCTTTGCAATGATTCCAGCAGTAATCCCGATGCTACTTATCTTTATACCATCTATTTTAATGGCATTAAGTGTAGTACGAGAAAAAGAACTCGGCTCAATAACAAACTTTTATGCTACTCCAGTTACAAAAATAGAATTTCTTATAGGGAAACAATTACCGTATATTGTTATTGGTATGATAAGTTTTTTTGGTCTTTTATTGTTAGCAATATTTGTATTTAAAGTACCACTCAAAGGTGATTTATTGACACTTTGTTTTGCTTCTTTATTATATATTATTACCACCACTGGAATTGGATTGGTGATCTCATCATTTGCAAAAACACAAATTGCTGCAATTGCAGGAACTGCTATATTGACACTTCTACCTACGATTCAATTTTCAGGATTAAAAGAGCCTGTGAGTTCACTCGAAGGAGTTGGAGCATTTATAGGTGATATATTTCCTGTAACATATTACATCAATATAAGCCGTGGTATTTTTAGTAAAGCGGTCCACTTCAATGAGATATATAATGATTTACTTATTTTAGCACTGAGTATTATCGTCATAACGATATTATCAATTCTAGCATTAAAAAAACAGGAGATATAAATGAAAAATAGTATCTTAAATATTTATAATCTCATCATAAAAGAATTAAAAATTATATGGCATGATAAAATTATGTTTATATTAATACTTTATTCATTTAGTATTGCAATTTATATTGGAGCAACAGCTACATCTACTGAAATAAAAAATGCCTCGATTGCATTTGTCGATGAGGATCGAACAGTACTTTCAACCCGTCTTATCTCTTCTTTTTATAAACCGAGATTTAATACACCTGAAACAATATCCTTGTCTCAAATTGATACAAATATGGATAAGGGAAAATACACTTTTATTATAGTAATTCCTTCAAATTTTGAAAAAGATTTATTGTCAAATCAAAGTCCAAATATACAACTCAATATTGATGCAACAAGAATGACACAAGCAGGAATTGGAAGTAGTTATATACAACAAATTATATATACGGAAGTACAAAACTATCTCTTACATACCGAAGAAACAACTCATTTACCACTCAAGATAGTAACAAGATACAAATACAATCCAAACCTCTCCAGTACCTGGTTTGGTAGTATAAATGAGGTTATAAATAATATTATCATGCTCTCTATTTTACTAGCAGGTGCTGCATTGATACGAGAAAGAGAACATGGAACTATTGAACACCTTTTAGTTATGCCACTGAGTGCTTTAGAGATTATGTTATCAAAGGTTTTATCTGTCACATTTATTGTTTTACTATGTGTAACTTTTTCACTTTTTTTTATGGTGCAAGGAGTACTTCAAATACCAATTGCTGGATCAATACCATTATTTTTATTTGCAACTTTTTTAGTTTTATTTTCTACTACTTCTATTGGAATATTTATGGGTACTATTG
>JBASAI010000306.1:0-4787 GCA_049650525.1 Arcobacteraceae bacterium | reverse complement strand
AACCATATCTTATTTTTGATGGATTAGAAGGTTTGATCGATAATAAAATTCAAAAAGCGACTCATCGTGATGTAGCTGGTATCATTCATCAAGGTGGTACTATTTTACGATCATCTCGCTCAAAGCGTTTCTTTGAAAAAAAATATCGTAAAAAAGCGTATAAAAATCTACTCTCTCATGGTATAGATAAACTGATCATCTTAGGTGGAGATGGATCATTTCGAGCTTTAAAACAGTTTTTTGATGAGTTTGATATCTCATTTGTGGGGATCCCCTCTACTATTGATAATGATATTTTTGGTACAGATTATTGTTTGGGAGTTGATACTGCTTTAAATATTATTCGAGGGGCAACTGATGCTATAAGAGATACTTCCAGTTCATTTAAAAGAGCCTGTGTTGTTGAGACGATGGGACGAGAGTGTGGATATTTGGCTTTGGTGACTGCTTTGACTTGTGGGGCTGAGATATGTGTGATTCCTGAGTTGGAGTATGATTTGAAATCATTACAAAAAAAACTCAAAAAACAGATAAAAGAGGGTAGAAACTATATCGTGTGTATTGTAGCAGAGGGTACAAATCAAACACAAAATTTAGTAGAATGGCTTGAAAATGAGGTCAAAATAGAAACTCGAGCAACGATTCTAGGACATATTCAACGAGGTGGAAATCCAACAGTTGAAGATAGACTTATGGCTACAGAATTTGTGACAACTGCTGTGGATAAGATTCTTGAAAAAGATTTTAAAGATGGCTATGTTGTAGTGTATAAAAATGGTGAATTTGACTTTAAAACGATATCCTATGTTACCTCTTCAAAGTATCAAATCAAACAAAACCTTTTGGATATCGCTGTTTCTATGACAAAATAAAAGTATATTGTAGTACACACTCTTTACACAAAGCTTCATTATAATTGTCACTGAAATAAAAGGATAGATTATGATGGTAGAGATAGTATTTGCAGCAGGATGTTTTTGGGGAGTAGAAAAAAACTTTGAAAAAATACCTGGTGTAATAGATGTAAAATCAGGATATGTCGGTGGAAACTACGAAAATCCAAGTTATAAACAAGTTTTGAAATATAGACTTTCAAAACCAGAGGGTCTTATCAATCATACAGAAGCTGTAAAAGTGAAGTTTGATAATACAAAAGTAACAGCAAAAGAACTGATCAAAAACTTCTGGGAGATTCATGATCCTACTCAAGTAAATGGGCAAGGAAATGACATTGGTGATAATTATAGAAGTGCTGTGTACTATACAAATGATACTCAATATAACGCTATTTTAGAAACAAAATCTACTTATCAAACACTTTTAAATGAACATGGATATAAAGAGATTGTTACAGAGATAAAACCATTAGGTAAGTTCTATAATGCTGAAAACTATCATCAAGATTATCTGAAAAATAATCCAAATGGATATTGTCCAGATCACAGTACGGGTGTGAAGTTTTCCAATATTCAAGATGATACAGAGGATACCAAAAAAGAAGTTTTAGCTCCACTTGGTGGTAAAGAGATCATTGTTATCGAGTCTGATAATTGTCCCTATTGTGCAAAGTTTGAAAAGGATGTTTTATCTTCATATAATGGCTCACTTAAAATCAGAAAAACATATGCAAAAGATCTCAAAAATTTTGATATCAAAACTGACCTTTTTGCAACACCTACAATTTTGTTTATAGAAGATGGGAAAGAGATATTTTCACATCGTGGATATAGCAATGAAAAAGATTTTTATAAAATGTTAGGTGATTTTAAACTTGGGAAAAATACAGAGAGTTATAATGTAGCATTTAATAAGAGCACTGACAATAGATATTGTAAAGAGTATGATATCTTTAAAAATACTCCTGATGGTGTGTTTGTCGATAAGCTTTCTGGGGATATCTTATTTGATACACGAGATAGATTTAACTCAAAAACAGGATGGTTGAGTTTTTATAAAGCAGTTGATGGAAGCACCATTGAAAAAGAAGATTTAAGCTACGGAATGAAAAGAGTCGAAGTGCTAGCCAAAAAAAGTGGTATTCATCTAGGGCATGTTTTCCCACGAGCTGATGGACAAGTCAGATTTTGTATCAATGCCACTGTTTTAGAGTTTGTCCCACGAGCAGAGATACAAAAGTAAATCTACACCAAAAGTAAGCTACTAAGGTACGCTTGCTCTTGGTATTTATTAAGCTCAACTGGTAGTTCTATCTCATTTGTTTTTGTATATTTAGTGATCGCTTGTGAGGTTACAAAGTTTACTTCGCACACAGTATTGAGCTGAATAATTGTTTCAGATTTAAAGGTGACCGATCCCCCAGCAAAGGTGCCTTTTTTGGCTCTTTTTTTCAGAGCTATTTTGTCGATCTTATTCTCTTCTAAATAGTTTTCTATCTCATCTTGAAATTGTAATAATGAGTGTTTATTTTCATCATCTTTTAAAACTATTTTTTTTACTTTGGTGTTTATAAAATCAATTTTATCATCATCTATATGAATAACTGAAACGATTGCATTGTTTGATTTAAGTTCTATTCCGCATATATTCATGATTTTCCTTTATTTGCGATCTTTGAGTAGATCAAATTTTATTTTATTTTTGTGTAAAGTGATCTCATAGATATATGCACATATACACACCACTGAAATAATTGTTATTGATAATAACTCTATCATTTTTAGTCCTCTTATATTTATATTTGGATTTTAGCAGGTTTAATTTTTTTAATTAAAAAAGATTGCATATTGTCATTTTTTTGGTAAATAAAAATTGCATAAAGAAAATTTTGATATACTTCATTTTTAATACAGAAGGGATATCGATGCCGTCATTAACTCAAGAAAACTCTCAACTTATAGAATTGATACAAAGTAAGCTTAATTTAGAAAAAAAATATATACACAATATTATAGAACTCCTTGAAGATGGTAGTACCATTGCTTTTATCGCACGATATAGAAAAGATAGTACTGGAAATGCGAGCGATGAGACACTTTTAAAGTTTCAAGAGATTTATGAATATGCACAAAAACTTCTTAAAAGAAAAGAAGATATTATTAAAATCTTACAAGAGAAAGATAACTTAACCGATACACTCTCAAAGCAGATTAATGATGCAGTAACTTTACGAGCGTTAGAAGATATCTACGAACCATTTAAGGGTACTAAAAATACAAGAGCAGATGATGCTTTTAAAAATGGACTTGAAAACTTAGCGAATATCATCTCAACGATGAAATATACAAAAAATGAGATAGAACAAAAAGCAAAAAACTTTTTAAATAAAAATATTATCAAAATTGATGATGCGGTAAATGGTGCAAAAGATATCATCGCTTTACGATACTCTCAAGAGATACGAACAAAAGATGGAGTGAGAAAAAATCTTGAAAATCATGCCAGTCTTGTCACTAAAAAAACGAAAACCTTTGAAGACAATGGCTTATATAAAAACTTAGCTACTATCAATACAAAAGCAAAATATATCAAATCATATCAACTTCTAGCGATACTTCGAGCTGTAAATGAAAAACAGATATCTTTAAAAGTAGAAGCAGATGAAGAGTTTCTTATCAATGGAATAAAACAATACCGTATACCATCACATGCTCAAAGTTCAAAAGAATTTGTAATTGAGGCGTATGTCGATGGATTAAAAAGATTATTGCTTCCTAGTTTGAAAAGGGAATTATTAGCTACACTCAAACAAAAAGCAAGTGATGAAGCGATCGAACTTTTTGGGAAAAATTTAACTGAATTGCTTACCACTCCACCTTTGCTCAATCAAGTGATATTAGGAATGGATCCAGGATTTAGAACTGGCTGTAAACTAGCTGTCATCGATGCCAATGGAAACTATCTTGACTCATCAGTGATATATCTGTTGAGTGATAATAATATCAAAGAATCCTCAAAAAAAGTATTAGCAATATTACAAAAATACAAAGTAACTGCAATTGCTATAGGAAATGGAACCGCTTCAAAAGAGACAGCAAGTTTTATACACGAGCTCAAAAGTGAAAATAATCTCAACATTAACTATGCCGTTGTAAGTGAAATAGGGGCTTCTGTTTATTCTGCTTCACGCATTGCACAAGAAGAGTATCCTGATCTTGATGTGACAATACGAGGTGCGATCTCTATAGCACAACGGCTTAGAGATCCTTTGTCTGCTTTAGTGAAAATAGATCCGAAATCACTAGGAATAGGTCAGTACCAACACGACGTAGATCAAAAAAATCTTACGAGTAAACTTAACACTACTACTTTTTCAATAGTAAATAAAATCGGTGTCGATATAAACTCAGCTTCTTATAAACTCCTATCATATATCTCTGGATTGAGTGAAAAATTATCAAAAAATATCGTTGAATTTCGAGCAGAGATAGGAAAATTTACAAGTAAAAAACAACTCTTAAAAATAAAAGGGGTTGGTGCAAAAGCATATGAACAAAGTGTAGGATTTTTGCGAATAAAAGATGGGGAAAGTTTCTTGGATAATAGCGGTATTCACCCTGAAAGTTATGCTGTGGCAAAATATCTCAAAGAAAAGTGTGATTTGGCTAATATTTCGAATGATACATTAAAAGAATTATCGGTGAAATTTGAGTGTGGAATGGAGAGTTTAAAAGATATCATAACGGAACTCTTAAAACCTGGATATGATATAAGAGATGAGCTCGAACAGATCTCTTTTTGTGAAGATATTAAGTCTATCGATGAGTTAAAAATAGGCGATAGTGTGAGTGGAATCGTACGAAATATTACAGATTTTGGTGCGTTTATAG
>JBASAI010000305.1:0-4529 GCA_049650525.1 Arcobacteraceae bacterium | reverse complement strand
CAACTCTCTACTTGTATAGTGGTGCGAACGGTCGGAATTGAACCGACACTCCGAAACCGGAATTGGATTTTAAGTCCAACGCGTCTACCTATTCCGCCACGCTCGCACATGTTCTTGAAAATGAATTTTCAAAGGTATATTTTGTGTTCTATTAAATTAGAAAAGTATTATAAATGGTGTCAGGAGAGGGACTCGAACCCTCGACCTCCGGCTTATGAGACCAGCGCTCTAACCAGCTGAGCTACCCTGACATCTATACTTTCTTAATTTAGAGTGGAATTATATCTTCTAAAACTTAATATAAAATAAATATTTATCCTATATTAAAATAATATCTCAAAGATTAAAAAAACTGATTTTCGAGAGCTTTTTCTTCTTCTATGAGAGCTACTACTCCATCGTACATATCTTGGACACATTGTACCTCAGTGACTCCTAGTCTTCTTTTGTTTGAGATATCATAAACACCACCAGTACTTTTCGTGTGTTCGCCATCTGTACCTCGTATTTGAAGATGAAATTTATCTGCAATCTCTTGAAACTTTGTCATATCATTTGCTAGTCTTGGAAGTGCAATATGTACACTAGCTCTCATAGCTGTTCCTAAATTTGTAGGACAAGATGTGATATATCCAAGATGTTTAGAAAAAGAAAATTCGAGTGTTTTCTCTAGCTTTTTTATAGCAGTAATCAGTCTTATAAATACCTCTTTGATATCTCCACCTTTTTGCATAGAGATGATACGAAGCTGATCTTCTTCATTTACCCATACTAAAAAAGTTTTTTGATTATTATGAAAAATACCTCTATTTTTTGGCCAGTTTCTATTGAGTCCTGCTGTTTGTAGAAATCTATCCCCCTCTTTAAATAAAAAATGATCTTTTATAAGCTCCTCTCTATTGTGATCACTGAGATTATCTAAAGGATAATAAACTCCCTTGAGCTCCCCATCCAAAGATTGAAGCGCTGTGGCTATTTTGATTTGTATCTCTTCTCGTTGTTGATCACTAATTGCAGGACCCAGTGGAAAATCCTTGAGGTTTCTTCCTACTCGTATTCGAGTAGAGATGATATATTTGTCTTGAGGATCTGGATTATTTGCATGGAGATGATCTATATCGAAATCTGTTTTATGGCTTTGTTCTTTTGAAAACCGATGATATTCTTCTATTATTGGATCGAAAAATGATTGAAAAGTAGTATATGATTCTTTATCCCCCGCATATGCTCCTATGCCACTATCTGGGTTTTTTAGACCAGAATTGATGATGTTTTCTAGAGTGAAACCATTGGCTGTTTTCTTATCTTTGAGTTCTTCAAAAACAGCTTTTGTAAGGTATTTTGACATAAGTGATCTATCTTGTGCTGTAAAATGTGGATATTTCATATATTTCCTTTTCTTTTGTTACGATTTTTTGATAACAGTTCCGATACCTTCACTTGTGAATACTTCAAGTAAAATAGAATGCTCTATTTTCCCATCTATGATATGTGCTTTTTCAACACCAGCATGAATAGCTTCAAGGCAAGCATCTACTTTAGGGATCATTCCTCCATAAATCGTTCCATCGCTTTTATAGGCATTTATCTCTTCTTCGGTAAGTGTAGATAAAAGATTTTTATCTTTATCTAAAACCCCTTTGATATCTGTCATAAAGATGATTTTTTGAGCATGTAATGCCCCTGCAATTTTACTCGCTGCTAGATCTGCATTGATATTGAACCCTGGATGATTTATCTTATTTCCTGAAGCAATAGGTGCAATAACAGGAATGAATTTTTCAGTAAGCAAGTTTTGTACTACTTCACTTTTTACATTTGTGATTTGACCTACAAGTCCATATTTCCCATCATCTTTTGGTTCGGCTATTAAAAAATCACCATCTTTTCCTGTGATACCTAAAGCTTTTCCACCGTGCATATTGAGTAAAGTAGTGATTTCTTTGTTGATGTTTCCAGCTAGTACCATCTCAACTACTTCCATCACTTGCTCATCTGTAACTCTCATACCATCTACAAAGGTACTTTTGATTTGCATTTTTTCTAAGACAGAATTGATCTTGTTTCCACCACCCTGGACTATGACAGGCTTGATCCCTACCATATATAAAAGGATGATATCTTGCGCAAATTTATTTTTAAGTTCAGGATTTATTTGTGCAGATCCACCATATTTGATGACGAATACTTGATTTTTAAACTTTTTAATGTATGGCAATGCATCAAGTAATAATTTTGCTTGTTCTATTTTTTTTTCCACTTTTATCACCTTTTGAGATTAATTACTCGTATTTTAGCTAGTTTTGATGAAGAAACAAATAAAGGAATAGTAATATAATTTTATGATAAAGTTCGTTTTTTAGTTTTGATGATTAATTTATGGATTATTAATCTTGGGTATTATTCATAAAACTTATTATTCTAAGTATTGTATATGAAGGAAGTAGATGAATTTAAGTCGAGAAATAAGCACAAATGTTATTGTATTGTGTTTTTTAATTGCGAGTATTGCGACACTAGGGAGTTTGTTTTTTAGTGAGATTATGGGATTTATTCCTTGTTCTATGTGCTGGTATCAAAGAATTTTTATGTATCCTTTGGTTTTAATATTTCTTATAAACATTCTTTATCCTGATGATAAAGTGTTTAAATATGCGATTTTATTAGTTGTGGCTGGATTGGTAGTTTCTATATATCATAATTTATTGATGTTTGATATTATTCCAGAATCGATTGTACCATGTGTGAGTGGAGTGCCATGCTCTACTGAATATATAAATTGGCTTGGTTTTATCACTATTCCATTTTTATCATTAGTATCATATTTGATGCTATTTATATTATTAGTTGTAGGAAAAAAAGGAAGTGAAAATGAAAAATAAAAAGATAGTTTTAGCCATAATTATTGTGTTGATAGTTGGGTTTATTCTCGCTATTCAGTCATATCAAAAAAATATAGATGAACTGAATCAAGATCTAGTAGCAACAGGTGGAAATTCTTTATTTGTAAAAGAACATTCACCCTCATTTGGAGAAAATAAAAGTAATGTAATCATAACAGAGTTTATCGATCCTGAATGTGAGTCATGTGCTGCATTTTACCCAGCGGTTAAAGAGGTTTTTAGTGATTATAATGTTGAAACAAAACTTGTGATTCGATATCTTGCATTTCACGATAATTCAAAATTTGCTGTAAAACTTTTAGAATCTGCTCGATTACAAAATAAATTTAAAGAAACACTTGAAGTGATGTTTAAAACTCAGAATCAATGGGCAGAACACCATAATCCAAAACCAGAATTATTATGGATCTTACTTCCTGAAGCGGGACTTGATATGACAAAACTAAAGGAAGATTTTGAAAAAATAGATGTAGACAATATTTTAGAATTGGATAGTATTGATGCCACTACTTTAGGAGTTCGTGGAACACCTACATTTTTTGTCAATGGTAAAAAACTTCATGAATTAAGTTATCAAGCATTACGAGATTTAGTTGAATCAGAAATTTATAAGTAGGTTGAAATGATGAGAAAAAAATTATTACCATTATTGGGATTGATAGCTGTACTATTTTTTGTAGGATGTGAATCGAAGCCTAAACAAGCTCAAGTTGTAGAAAGTGTAAGTAGTGATACACAAAAGATGGAACAACCAGCTAGTTATACACTTACTACTACAAAAGGTGAGAAGATTACTTTTGAAGTATCTGATGGTGTGTTATTTTCAAAACAACTCAACAATAAAATGGTTCTTTTAAACTTTTGGGCTACTTGGTGTCCACCTTGTATCAAAGAGATGCCGAGTTTTATTGAATTGCAAGAAACATATAAAGATGATTTTATAATCATTGGTGTGTTATTTGAAAAAGAGAAAGATCAAAAAGAATTAGCAGATTTTATGAAAAAACACAAAATCAATTTTCCTATAACAGTAGGAGCTGAAAACTTTAAACTAGCAAAAGAACTTGATGATGTAAATAAGATACCAGAATCTTTTCTCTACTCAAAAGAGGGCTTTTTTATAGAAAAATTTGTGGGAGAAATCAAAAAGTCTGTATTGGAAAATCATATAAAATCAAGTATGATGTAATCGTATTGTAGAGAATTGTTTGCTATAATTTGATAGATTATAACAACAAGGAATTTTATGCGAAAGTTTAACGCTTTTTTTTACAATAAATTTTATATAGAATTGATATTGGCAACTGTATTATTTGTAGTTGCGATCGGTACTGATAGTATGATCGTGATCATCATATATCTTTTGTATTTTATCATTATGTTAGAGATGGTTCGTGCGGTTATGAGTTTTTTGAGAGAAAAAAGAATACAGATACGGATTTTGATAGATGCTTTTATTATTTTGACTTTGCGAGAGCTTATTGTCAATGTTGTGAAGATAAATGAAATAAAAATAGATGGTTTAGAGGCACTTCTTTCAAATACACTGAACTATCATATTTTGATATTTTGTGGTGTATTATTATTCTTATTTATTTTACGATGGCTAGCATTTGTAACTTCCCC
>JBASAI010000304.1:0-8756 GCA_049650525.1 Arcobacteraceae bacterium | reverse complement strand
GGTGCCAATAAATTGGCACCTTACTTTCGTATTTTTTATTTATCTTATAAAATCATTATTCCTAATAATATAAGTGCTCCTAAATAGATCGAACCAAAAATTAAACCTAATCTCCACCATGTAGATTGAGAGATATATCCAGCTCCATACCAAATCGGTGATGGTCCTGTCGCATATGGTGTAATAATACCCATAAGACCTAATGAACCTACAAGTAATAATGCTAAAGGTTGAATCATATCTGCTGGTAATAAAGTCACAGCAATCCCTAAAAATAATGGTAAAAGTGCAACAACATGTGCTGTAACACTCGCAAATAGATAATGAAATAAGAAAAACAATACCAATAAAGTTATCGCAATAAGCATAGGATCAAGACCTACTAACCATGTAGAAATAAGTCCAGAAGCCCATGTCAGATATCCTACTTGTTTTAATCCACTTGCCATCGCAACTAAAGTAGCAAACCAGATAAATACATTTATCGCAGCTTTATTTGTAATAACATCTTCCCAAGTAATTACATTTGTAACAACTAATAAACACAATACCAATAAAGCTGCAACTGTTCCATTTACTCCTATTTGACTTCCAAAAATCCATAATGCTAATGCTAACATTCCTAGACTTAACATAGTTAACTCTTTTTTTGTAATGCTTCCCATAGTTGTTAACTCTTTAGCTGCCCAAACTGGTGCTTCTGGAGATGTTTTTTGTTCGGGAGGATATACAATATATGCAACAAGTGGTACAATTAAAAATAGTGGTATCATAATAATAGCAAGTGTACTAAACCATTCTCCCCACGATATAGCCAGTCCTGTTCCTTTTTCTACTAGTGAAACAGCTAGTAAATTTGGTGCCAATGCTGTTAAAAACATAGAACTTGTTACACAAGTGGCAGAGATTGCTACCCATGAAATATACGCACCTAATTTTCTAGGTTCATTTTCTGGCGTTGAATTAAACATTTGTGGAATATTAATAGCAATTGGGAAAATTGTTCCTGCACTTCTTGCTGTATTTGATGGCATAAATGGAGCTAAAATACCATCTGCAAATGCAACCGCATATCCTAAACCTAAAGATGTTTTTCCTAAATACTTTACAAGTAACAAAGCAATTCTTTTTCCAAGACCTGATTTTTTATATCCTAATGCAAACATAAATGCTGCAAAAATAAGCCATATCACTCCATTTGAAAATCCACTCAAAGCCCAATCTCTATTTGCACTCGCAGTCTCACCCACAAGCCCTAAAGTAGCACTCAATGAAACACCAATAAGCCCTATTAAGGCTGCTGGAATTGGTTCTAAAATAAGAGCTACAATAACTCCTAAGAAGATTGCGAAAAAGTATTGAGCATTTACAGCTAATCCTTCTGGTGTTGGTAGCAAAGCTACTCCAATTGCAACGATAAGGGGAATCGCGATTTTCATTTTTTGACTTAACATTTATTTCCTTTTTTTGGGTTTAGATTTTATTTTCACTCACTTTTTTTTCTTTTTCTTTAGGAATCATCCGAATAATAATCATACATAAAATAACTTCAAATATTGCGCTCAAAATAAATGCATAATAGTAAAACTCACTAATACTATGATTGTGGAGTGCTAAAGTAGCAACTGCAATGATAAGTGTCAAAGGCATAGAGTGTGAAAGTGCTAAAAGTGTTGAGTTTTTAAAACCAATATCTCTAACAAAAACCATAGAACTTAGAAACCGAATCAAAAACATTCCAAAAGTAATTATCAATGCTGTTGTAATAAGGTTTGGTAAAAATAGGGAGCTTAATTGGAACGATGTTCCAATCCATACAAAAAAGATAGGTACCAACCATCCAAAGCCAAAATGTTCTAGCTTATGAGGCAGTTCTTTATTGTGCTCAAAAAAAGTAGTGATAAACACACCAGCTATAAAAGCTCCCAGAACCACTTCAAGATGAAGATAGAGCATCACTGCAATCATCACAAAAAATATACTCATAGAAAATCGTATGTCTTGCTCTTGATTATCATCTGTTGGCATCAGATATGTTTTGAGTTCTGGATTCCACCAGATAAGATTGTGAAAGAAATAATACAATGCAATCATCACGACAAATACGCCTGCTAGTAAAAATAAACTTTCATAAAACTCATTACTTATTCCATACTGTAGTCCAGCACTCACGGCTGCTAGTACAATAATCGAGATAATTTCTCCAATAAGTCCTACAGTAAAAGCCAAACTTAACCACGAAGTTTCCCCATACTCTTTTTTTAAAGCTGCTAATAATCCTATGGAAATCAGTGGTAATATAACGATAAAAATTTTAGAAAGACTAAATGACCAAGTGAAAATTGCTGCAAAGACATACAACAAACAAGAATAGAGAAGTCCTTTTTTCAAAATATCAGGAGAAACTTTGAGTAACTTTTTCAAGTCAACTTCAAGCCCAGCTAAAAACATCAAATACAAAAAACCCAACTCTGCTACTAAAGTAAAAATCTTATTTTCACTAATAATCATCGTCGAAACAGCCAGTGATCCTAAAAATATCTCGATAGGAATCGTTGGTATTCGTGTGAGTTTAGATAAAAGCGGGGAGGAGAATATTATCAGTGATAGCGTGATAATTATTGCTATTTCATTACTCATAAAAACTCCAATATCCTATTTATCACAACTATGAGCAATACTATAACCCATAGACTCTAAAGACTCGAGATCTTTTGAAGCATTTTTTCCAGAAGTAGTCAAATAATCTCCGATAACAATGGCATTTGCACCATAATCAAAAACTTTATATTGTTCTTCGTTAAACATCAGCTCTCGTCCACCTGCAACCATAATCTTGTGTGCATTTGGTATCATCTCTCTAGCAAGTGTGATCAGATCAAAAGCTTGCTCTCTTGTCACACTATTTGTAACAATTGGTAAAGCTTCATTAGGATGAAAGAAGTTCAACGGTACATTCATAGGTTCTAAAGATGCTAGAGATTTGAGCATAGAAAGTCTATCTTCTTGAGATTCTCCTAGTCCAAAAATACCACCACTTACAAGCTTTAATCCTACCTCTTTTACATTGAGACAGGTTTGATATCGTTCATCCCATGTATGTGTTGAGACGATACTTGGATAAAATTCTCGAGAAGTTTCTAAGTTATGATTGTAGTTATCTACTCCTGCTTTTTTAAGCTCTTTTAACTGTTCTACTGTAGCTGTTCCATTACAGGCTATGAGTTTTAGTCCTAAATTTTCTTTTTTTACAGCTCGTGCTGCTTCGCATACAAAGGCAAGTCTTTTATCAGTTAAGCCTTTTCCAGCTGTTACTAAACAAAAACCTATCGCTTTATTTTGTCTTGCTTGTCTTGCTTCTTTTACAATCGTGTCGATCTCTTTTCTTCTATAACGCGCTATATCTGCTTGGTATTTTACACTTTGTGTACAAAATTTACAGTCTTCGTTACAAGTTCCACTTTCAATGTTACAGATTGCACAGAGGTATATTTTTTTATTTATCATTATTTTTTAGTTCTCTTTCGTATCTAAAGGTTTTTGTTTCCCATTTTTTTTCATCTGGTTTTTTATAATTATATTCTACAATATATTTATCTTCATGTACTTCTAACAAAACACACTCAGTTAGATCTTTTTCTCGTGCACAAATTTCGCCAGGATTTACAAAAAGTGTATTGTTGATGTATTCTGTTTTGAAGATATGGGTGTGTCCATAGATGATGATATCACTATCTGCTGTTAGATAGTTTGGGATATGCATCAGTTTATATGTAGTTTTTTGTATAGAAAAATGGTATGGTTCTTGGTAAATCTTATAATCATTTTGATGCTGAATCAAGTTCCTATCATTGTTCCCAAAAACACTTACATAGACCAAACCAGAGTTTTTTAAAAGATCTAGGTTTTCTTTTATCTCAAGATCTCCAGCGTGCACTATGTACTGTGCACCTTTTGATTTGAGCATATCTATAGCGTCTTTTGTTAAGTCTACTTTTTTATGAGAGTCAGATAAAACAGCTATTTTATACAAAACAATTCCTTTTGAGTAATTATTTGAGATTATATCAAAGCAATATTAAAAGTAAATATACTCTCAAAAAAAGCTCTAATGCAATACTTTACTCAAAAATTGTTGTGTTCTTTCCTTTTGCGGATTCTCAATAACTTGTTCTGGTGTTCCCATCTCTTCAATCACCCCTTCATGAAAGAAAGCAACTTTATCAGAAACTTCTCTAGCAAATGCTATTTCGTGAGTTACAGTTATCATAGTCATCCCATCATCTCTTAAAAGTCTTAGTGTATCGAGTACTTCCCCTACGAGCTCTGGATCAAGTGCTGATGTAACTTCATCAAAAAGCATATAGTCAGGCTTCATAGCCAATGCTCTAGCAATTGCTAGCCTTTGTTGTTGTCCACCTGACATACGAGTAGGATACTGATCAAACTTATCTCCTAAGCCTACATGTTCTAGCTCTTTTTTTGCTATCTCCATCGCTTCTTCACGACTTTGTTTCAAAACTATTTGAGGTGCCAGTGCTGCATTTTCCAAAACAGTAAGATGAGGAAAAGAGTTCCATTGTTGAAAAACCATTCCTAGTTTTTGTCGTAGTTTGTCTTGATTTGTTTCTTTTGCATGAACATCAATGTCATCCACAAAAATTTTACCTTTTTGAATCTTTTCAATTGCGTTGATACAGTAAAGTAATGTAGATTTTCCACTTCCACTTCCCCCTATTACACTTACAACTTCCCCTTTATTGACATCTAAATCGATCCCTTTTAAAACTTCCAAATCACCAAATGATTTGTGTACCCCTTGAATTTGTATCATAATGCCATTTTCCTTTCTACATGTTTTCCATATAATGATAATGGATATGATATGATAAAATAAAATATCCCAACACCGATAAGTATCTCTAAAGGCTGTTGAGTCCTAGAGATAAGTTGTTCTGAAGTTCGTAATAACTCCATATATCCAATCACTGATACCAATGCTGAATCTTTTATAACCGCTTGTGCCACTCCTAGCCAAGAGGTAAAAACAGCTCGTAATCCAATAGGCAATCGAATATATCTCACCGTTTGCCAATAGGTCATTCCCAAACTTCTAGCAGCTGTTCGCATAGAAGGCAATACACTTTGAAATCCTGCTCGAAATACTTCTGACATAAAAGCCATCGTATATAAAGATAAGATAATAGACCCAGAAACAAAAGGATCCAAAGGATATCCCATCGCCCCTATAAATGTTGTAAACAAAATAAGCTGAATAATTAAGGGAACACTTCTTAAAATATCCAAGAAAGATCCCAAAATCATATTGACCCATTTGTTTGATTCAGCTCTTATAAATCCAACAATAACCCCTAAAACTGTCCCAAAAACAATAGCTACTACAGAGATATAAACGGTATTTAAAATCCCAGTTAAAATAAATCCACTATCACCCCACGATAAAGGTGTAAATAAAGAAAATCCCATTACATATCTCCTTTAAATAATTTTTTTGCTATTAAATCACTTGAGAGTAAAACAAATTTTGTGATGATATAATACATCACAGCAGCCACCATAAAGAACTCTAAAGTTCTAAAAGAGAGCGATTGCAATCTTTGTGTTTCTCCTGATAATTCACTCATTCCTACTAGTATTCCTAATGAACTCATCAAAATTGCCCATACAAACTGATTTGTCATAGGATGATAAATTTTTCTAAACATTTGAGGTAAGATAATATATCTATATACTTGAAGTTGATTCATCCCTAACGATTTTGATGCACTATATTGTGTTTTTGGAATTGATTGAAATCCACCTCGAAATGTTTCTGCTAAATACCCAGCATTTATAAAAACCAGTGCACTCAAAACTGCCACATAAGGACTCAAATGTATCCCAAAGGCTCCAAGCCCAAAATATGCCATATATATCTGAAAAAGTGCTGGTGTGTTTCTGGCTATCTCTATCCAGATTCCAGATAAATAATTGAGTATTTTGATATCTGACATCTTGCCTAGTGCTAAAAATATAGCAATGACAATCCCGAGAAGCATCGATAATACAGATACATGTAGAGTGACAAATGCTGCACTTAAAAGCTCAGGCATTTTATCAAAAACAATATTCCAATGGTATTGATAATCCATATAATTCCCCTTTGTAATTTTGTGTAAATCTCTAACGAGATCTAGAAAAAACTCTCTAGACCTCTATAAAAATTTAACTTTTAGTTTCTTTTTACTTCTATTTTTATTATTTATTGTCTCGTAATGATTGAATTAAATCAGCAGGAACTTCACTACCAAAATATTTATTATATGCTTTATTCATACCACCATCTCTAATTTGGTGTACTAAAAATAGATTCAGATAGTTGATCCAAGCTATCTCATCTCTTTTTGTAATAATTCCAACAACATCATCATAATTTGGAACAAATGGACCAGCAACGAAATCTTTAAATTCTTTTGCTTGAAGTTTTGTAGCAATATTTGTATTTGTTGAGATTAATGCATCAATTTTTCCTTGGTAAAGTCCTAAGTATGCATCATTTTCAGATTTAAATGCTGTATAGTTATCTGTATCCCAACCATTTTTTTTAGCATATGCTAAATACTCTTGTTCGTATGTAGTTCCAAGTGCAGCTCCCACTTTAACATTTTTTAAGTCTGCGAATTTATTGATGTTTTTAGATTTTTTTGAAATTACTTGAAACTTAAATACAAAGTATGGATATGTAAATCCAACTGATTTAGCTCGCTCCAAAGTATCTGAAGTAGAACCAATAACAACATCTGTTTTACCAGAAACTAAAGATGGAATTCTATCACCCCATGTAAGATTCATTACATTTGCTTCTACGCCCATAGCTTTTGCTAAATCATTACAGTAATCTACATCAAATCCAGCTGGTTTATTATCTTTATCAAAGTAACCCATTGGTGGGAAGTCAAGTACAACTCCACAGTTTAAAGTCCCTTTTTTAATAATCTTATCGAGTTGATCTGCTGAGACAGAACTTACTATACCTATTGTTGCAATCGCAGCAAACAAAGTTGCTATTTTTTTGAATATTTTCATATTTTGTCCTTTTTTTCGTTTATATTTTACTTTTTAGTGTTGGATGTTATACTATTGTGGTTCAATAATATAACATACAACACAACACTCACCGATGTTTTCAATTTTTATAATATCTCCCCCTTTAAAATGTGATTTAAGATTTTGATGTGTTGATACAATCGCATCAAAAGATTCAATAATCTCTTCTATTCTTTTGTCAGCTTTAATGCGTGCTTTATTTGAGATATCTAAATAAAATGCAAAAACTCCATATTCGATTGTTGAATTTTGGTGTACTTTAGTTGATACTATTTTACAAAGAGTTTCTATATTTTTTCGATATTCCTCTTTTGCATTGCGTACACCATTTTTAAGAGTTATAACCACTTTTGAAATAGAATCATTGTCATTTTGATGCTCAAATCGTTTATCCAAAGTGATATCTATAGTATTTTGAGAAATTTGATTTTTGTTCATAAACTCTACAATTGGAGTTTGAGAAGATAAAGAACAGGCTAAAATATCAGCAATAGTCGCATCCATAAATATTTCTGGTGGGTTTGTAAGTTTAGCGAGGCTTTGCGCAACATGAATAGATAAAAAATTTGAGGGTGCATCAGAGAGATACAACTCGTCAGTAGTCCAGTATGAAAAATTTTTTTTGGCAGTTTGAATACCATCAAAAATAGAATCAACTATCTCATTTTGACTGGGAAAACTCTGCATCTTTTAATCTCCTCCAATATAATTTTCATCAACTTCTTGCATAATACCACTTTCAAAAAGGATATCTTCTATAAGTTTATTTTTCGATATATTCAATGATTTGCTTAACACCAAAAGAGAATCATCAAGTTTTTTATCGATCTTAATCGTCAGTTGTGCTATCTCTTTTTTGTTTAACTTTTGATGATTACTGATAACATTTTCAATAATAGTTCTTTTATTTTTCTGCTTCGCCATTGGTATAACTTTATAATATTTTTTAGTAGTACTAAAAGTAGTACTACTTTTTATCCTTTTATTATTTCATAGTAAAACTTAAATTAAACTGATAATATAAAAGTAGTTATAGTAGTTTTCTTCTTCTATACTGCTGAATAAATAGTCCAAAAATAATTGCACACAACCCTATAATCGTAGAAATAAAAATCTCTTCACCCACAATAAAATAGATAAACACAAGAGAGATAAAAGGAGAGATAAAAATAAGATTTGCTATTTTTGAAGTTGAAGTTGCACTTTGCATCGCTTTTAACCAAAAAATAAAAGTGATCCCCATCTCAAACAAGCCTACATAACTTGCTGCTAGAATCCCCTCAAAATTCGGAAGTTGTAAAGGTTGTGTAAAGATAAAGTAGATGAAAATAATCGGAATAGAGATTAAAAAGTTTGAGAACAATCCTACAATAGGATCTGCTTTTGATTTTGTATTGAGGATCCAATACATTGACCATAATATAGTTGAAAGTAAAGCATAACCTACCCCTTCTAGATTTGAAAAGTTCAATGAAAAAGGTGTTCCTTTTGTTGCGATGATAAGTACACCAAAATAACAAATGATTCCAGCAATGATATCTTTTAATGTTAGTCGTTGTTTTAAAAAAATAACAGAAAAGAAAGCCAGCATCAAAGCCCAAGTATAATTAATCGCTTGAGCTTCTTGAGCGGGAAGGAGTTCATAGGCT
>JBASAI010000303.1:0-3188 GCA_049650525.1 Arcobacteraceae bacterium | reverse complement strand
GGAGGTTGAATTACAGGAACTAGTGCCATATAACTGTAAGCTGCAACAGCAATTGCTCCGAGCATTTCAGGAGCAAGCCTATTTGCTATAAAAATAGAAGTAGGACCATCTGCCCCACCAATAATGGAAATAGCAGATGCTTGTTGTAAATCAAATCCTAAATATACAGCTCCTACTAAAGAACCAAAAATACCAAATTGAGCTGCACCACCTAAAATGGCTGTTTTGGGATTTGCGAGCAATGGACCAAAATCAGTCATTGCTCCAACTCCCATGAAAATCAGTAGTGGAAAAAATTCATTTGCAATACCCATATTGTAAATGATACCTAACATTCCATGCTCTCCACCCATATGTGCTAGCGGAATATTAGCTAATAATCCACCAAATGCAATTGGTAGTAATAATAAAGGTTCAAATCCTTTTGCAATTGCTAGGTAGAATAAAATTCCAACAATAAGAAACATTATGATTCTTCCCCATGTTTGTTCAAACGATGTCATCAGCCTTGCATCTGCTGGATTTGGTTCATCCGTCATAACATTATCTTTTGGACTGATCAAAGCTTTTATCCCAGTTGTTTCATAAAATGAGATGGCAAGTTGGCCAAGTGATTTTTCGACATATACGTGTTTTTCTGTAGTAGTTTCATCTATAGGTGCACTATTGGCAAATAGATTGATGCTACAAATTGATAGCAACATCAGTAAAACTACAGAGATAATTTTTTTATTCATTGTTTTCTCCAAACTTTAGTTTTCTATAAATTAACCTATTACAGCTATAGTTTGACCCTCTTCAACAGCATCATTTGGTTTAACAGGAATGGCATTTACAGTACCAGAAACTGGAGATTCAATATCAATTTCCATTTTCATAGCTTCTAATATTGCAATAACTTGACCTTTTTCTACTTTTTGTCCAACTTCTACTAAAATCTTCCAAACATTACCATTAACAGTCGCACCAATTTCTGTACCACTTCCACTTTGTGTAGGTGCTTGAGTATTTGCTGCAGATGCAGGAGTTGTTGTCTCAGTTGTTATAGGCGTAACTACTTGAATATCCGCATTACCTTCTGCAACTTGAACACTAAATTTTTTACCATCTACAACTACTGTATAATTTCCATCAGCCATTTTTGAATTTCCTTTTTCTTCTGTTTTTTCTTCTTCTGTTGATATTTCACTAATTTTTCTTACATTTAATGGTGATTCACCTTTTAAAAATGCGATACCTTTTTCATCACACGCTGCGGCAATAAATATATTTTCTTCTGTTGTTTCTAAACCTTCTATTTCAAGTCTTTCTTTCCAAGCAGCAATTGATTTTTTTGTATCTCTATCTGCGATATCGAGTGGATTTTCTTGAGTAGGATCGAGTTTAAGCTTTTCAGCTGCTAATCTTACTACTTCAGCATCTGGTTCTACTGGAGTTTTACCAAAATAACCAAGTACCATTTTCCCATATCCTGGAGCTATTTGTTCCCATGGTCCAAAAAATACATTTGCATATGCTTGTTGCCAATAAAATTGTGAAACAGGAGTAACAGATGTACCATAACCACCTTTTTCTACAACTTCTTGCATCGCTTTGATCACTTCGGGAAATCTATCTAAAGTATCATTATCTCTCATCATTTGAGTATTTGCTGTCAACGCTCCACCTGGCATCGGAGAAAATGGGATCAATGGAGAAACTTGAGTCGCTTCTGGTGGCATCATATAGTCACTTAAACAGTGTTTTAAAGTTTCTTGATATTTGAGCACTTTATCGATACTTAATCCACCAAGATCATAGTTGGTTCCTTTTGTCGCATGCAACATTGTTAAGATATCTGGCTGAGAAGTTCCACCACTTACAGGTGAATTTGCTAAGTCGATTCCATCAGCTCCAGCTTCAAGTGCAGCTAAATATGCAGACACACTTACCCCCGCTGTTTCATGTGTATGTAGTCTAATATGAGTATCATCTCCTAAAAGTCTTCTTGCCATTTTGATTGTTTCATACACTTTATTTGGATTTGCTGTACCACTTGCATCTTTAAAACAGATTGAATCATATGGTAAACCACTGTCTAAAATTTGTCTTAATGTATTTTCATAAAAAAGAACATCATGTGCACCTTCACAACCTGGTGGTAAGTCCATCATTGTTACAACGGCTTCATGTTTTAAGCCATGATTTTTAATACATTGTGCCGAATATTCTAAGTTGTTTACATCATTAAGTGCGTCAAAATTTCGAATAGTAGTTGTTCCATGTTTTGCAAACATTTTAGCGTGTAAATCTACTAATTCTCTACTTCCTGTATCAAGCATTACTGTATTGATACCTCTTGCTAAAGTTTGTAAATTTGCATCTGGACCAACAATTGCTCTAAATTTATCCATCATTTCAAAAGCATTTTCTTGAAGATAAAAATAAAGTGATTGAAATCGTGCACCTCCACCAAATTCAAAATGTGTAATTCCTGCTTCTTTCGCAGCTTCTACAGCTGGAAAAAAATCATTCATAAGAACACGACCACCAAATACAGATTGAAAACCATCTCTAAATGTTGTGTCCATTACATCAATATATTTTTTTGACATTATTATTTACCTTTGTGATTGTTATAGTGTATAATTGCGGCAGTGATTGCTGCTGTAGTTTCTATGTCATCTGTTGTGACAGTTTTTTCTGGCGTCCACGAATTGACTTTTGCTTTTTCTTCTTGTGGAAAAAATTTTGCTATCAAAAACGCTTGTAATTTCAATAAAAAAATCATAATCGTTAAAAATAAGAAAACAATACCCATTCCTAAGCCCATAAACTTAAAGGCCTCTGAGACTAAATTTATTTCTTCCATAAATTACTCCATTCTATTTCGTTTTATAAGTAGGCTATGTAGTAACCACTTCAAACTAAAATTTCCATATTTTATAAAAATAATGCTTTAGGACTGATTTATTTTGCTTATATTCCTTTTGAAATTTTAAAAATGCTATGCAAATGCTATATTTAAAGTATTTTTTCACAAAGTTTATAAATTAATAAGTCTAGTTTTTGTGTGAATTTCTGATATTTAGCGCTCATGTTTATCCTTTTATTTAATAATTTGAAAGAATTATTGCATAAAATATAATTTTTATACAAAAATATTGCAAAATGCAATTAAAATTAAAAAATATAACAAAAGCTATGAT
>JBASAI010000302.1:0-3573 GCA_049650525.1 Arcobacteraceae bacterium | reverse complement strand
GATTATCTAGGAGCAATGTATTCCAATATAGCAGTTGGATTTTTATCAGCAATTGTTGATAATGTACCCGTGATGTCGGCAGTTTTAAAAGCAAATCCAGATATGGATTTATCAAACTGGATGCTTGTAACTTTAACGGCAGGAATAGGGGGGTCATTGATCTCTTTTGGGAGTGCTGCTGGAGTTGGAGTTATGGGAAAATTACGAGGTATTTATACTTTCCAAAGTCATATGAAATTTGCGTGGATGATTTTATTGGGATATTTCGTTTCTATAGGTATTTGGTATGTTCAATATATGATATTTAAAGTGTATTAAATTTTTTAGAATAGAGATATAAATTATCTCTATTCTGCCCACTCCAACTGATCATAATATGTTTTTGGATTTGATGGAGAGATAGAATCATAATGTTTATAATATTTAAACTTTTCATCATCTACATACTGTGATAACTCTTCTCTATCGACATCATTTTCATATGCTTCTTTTACCCTTGATCGTAGTAGTTGTAGATACTCCAGTGTTGGTTTGTATGCATTTTTGTCGTACTCAAGACCATGCCCACCTAGTACATATTTTACATTCATTTTTTCTAGGTTTTGTAGTGCTTCTATCCAATTGTTTAAGTTACTGTATGTTGCGTATTTTACCATTCGACCGTTAAATACGATGTTTCCTGCAAAGAGAAAATCATCTTTTGGAACATACACAGCGATATCAGATACAGAGTTTGAACCCTCACTGAGTTTTAAAATCTCGATATTTTTAGTGCTCCCTTTGATGATATATTTATCATTAGTTAAGATATCAGGCTGTACAACTTTTGAGTTTTTATACTCTTCTTTTGTAGTAACCGCGGGAATACGATAAAATTTATCTGGATTTTCTTCTAGCTCTTTTACTATCGTGTTATGTGCAACTATAGGAATATTTTTTTCTTTATAGTAGCTAGCACCTGTGTATCTATCATCGTGAAAGTTTGTGGCTATGACATGACTGATTTTTTTAGTTGTTTTTGTTTTGATGTGAGCTACTAACTCTTTTGCAAAGTTATATGTAGGACCAGGCTCGATGATAACTATACTATCTCCTATATCAACATAACATACATTTGATGCAAAACCTTTATTTTGTTTTGTAGGTGGATTGAAGTCCCCTATAAAACAAGTGATATCTTTGGTGATATTTATAGGCTTAAGCGTATAGATACTTGCAAATACACTTCCACTTAAAAGTAGTGTTGATAAGAGTATCTTTTTCATTATTTTTGCTTTTGCATAAGTGCAACAACATCATCGACACTCAAAACTTTTCCAGTACTTTTGACAACACCATCGATCACAAGTGCAGGTGTACTCATCACTCCATACTCCATGATTTTTATCATATCTTCAACTTTTTCAATCTGATGAAATCCACCCACTTTTGCTAATGCTTCTTTGGCTACAGCTTCTAATGTTGCACATTTTGAACAACCAGTTCCTAGTATTTCTATTTTCATTTTTCCTCCAATTATGCTTTTCGCATATAATTTCCGGTTCCAAACCTATAAAAGTGAAGCAGTTCACTTTTATTTAACGGTTTTCACCTTTATAAAATTATATTAAACAAATACCCGATCAATAAGATCGCCGTACCAACTACAAAAAAGAATATAGAGATAAGTTTCATACTCAATACTCTTTTTAAAATCAACGCTTCAGGTAAACTCAAAGCCACCACCGCCATCATAAATGATAATGCAGTTCCCATGAGCATCCCTTTTTGTGTCAGTACTTCAATCAGTGGTAATATACCAGCTGCGTTTGAATACATAGGTATCCCCATAATGACAGCTACAATAGGAGCATACCAAACATCTCCACCTGCATATTTTCCTATGAAATCAGCAGGGATATATCCATGTATAAACGCTCCAATTCCAATACCAACGATAACATACGGATATATTTTCAAAAAGATATCTTTTGTATAATCCCATGATTCACTTATCTTTTGTTTGATGATACTTTGAGTATTTTGTGTATCATCACAACAATTATTAAGTGGTTTTACTTCGATGAGAACCTCTTTTTCAAGTTTCATAGCACCTATTATTAGTCCTGCAACGATGGCTATGAGAAGTGCTATTGATACATATAATAGTGCGATTTTCCAGCCAAAAAGTGAAAACATCATGGCTATGACTACAGCATCACTCAAAGGTGCTGAAATCAGATATGAAAAAGTTACTCCAAGTGGAATCCGCGCTTGTAAAAATCCCAAAAACAATGGAATCGCACTACAAGAACAAAATGGTGTCATCATACCAAATAACGCAGCCAAGATATGTCCTACGACTTTATTTTTTCCCTCTAAATATTCTCTCGCTTTTTCTACAGGAAAGTAACTTCTTAAAAAAGTCACAAGATAAATAATCGTAATTAACAGTATAAATATTTTTACAGTATCAAATATGAAAAAGTGTAAAGCTTCTGCCATACTAGTATCTTTTTGTAGTTCTAATACATCATAAACAAACTTTCCACTTAAATCTTCCCACCAACCAAACATATTTTCTCCTTTATACTAATGTAAGTAATACTACAAATAAAATAGGTGGTGTTACAATCAACCCAAATTTACTATATTGCCAAAATCCGATGGTTACCCCTTTTTGTTTTAAAGTGTGTAGCCATAATAATGTTGCTAAACTTCCAAAAGGTGTCATTTTTGGTCCTAGATTACACCCTACGATATTTGCATAGATCATAGCATCATTTCCGATATCTTTGAGTGCTATATCCATCACCATAATTGTTGGCATATTGTTCATAAATGCACTCAAAATTGCACTCATAAATCCAGTCCCAACAACAGCGATAAAATCACCTTGCGTATTTAAAGATGCCAAAATAGTCGTAAGATGATCTGTCAATCCTGCATTTTTCAAACCATACACAACGATATAAAGCCCAAGAGAGAACCACACCACTTGCCACGGAGCATTTTTGATGATTTTTGTAGGTTCTACTGTTTTTGCTAAAGTTGCTATAAGTAAAAACAAAAGTCCACCACCTAAAGCAAATACAGAAATAGGGATCTCATAAGCATCTCCCACAAAATACCCGATCAATAGTGTTGCTAAAAATACCCAAGAAAAATAAAAGAGTGTTTTATTTTTGAGTACATTATTGGCATCTTGGAGTAGATCAATATCTACTTTTTTTGGGATATCTTTTCGTAAAACTAAGAGTAAAACTACTATAGTTATAAATACACTTACGATAAATGGTAGATACATATTGAGTAAATATTCACCAAAACCTATGTTGAAATAATTCGCTGTTACGATATTGGTCAGGTTTGAAAATACAAATGGCAACGATGCACTATCAGAGATAAATCCACCTGCAAGTAAAAAAGCTAAGATTGTCTTCATATTGAGCTTCAAAATCTTCATTTTTGCGAGTAAAATAGGAGTTAATATTAAAGCTGCTCCATCATTTGCAAACAGTGCAGATACTATTGCTCCTAAAAGAATAGAATAGATAAACATCTTTATTCCATCTCCATTTGAAAACTTCGCCA
>JBASAI010000301.1:0-17874 GCA_049650525.1 Arcobacteraceae bacterium | reverse complement strand
AAGAGAGGTTATCTCTATGTTGTTTAGAAGGGCATTTTTTGTTTGTTCTATGTAGATATCTTTTATCCAAAAATATACGATCAATCCTAGCACAACAAAAAGTGTGATAAATAAAAGTAAAAATTTTCGTAAAAAGATATCATGAAGTTTAAGCAAAAATATATCCCTCACCACGAACAGCTTTTATATACTCTTTTTCACCTGTTGGGTCAATCTTCTCTTTAAGTCTTTTGATCGCTACATTGACTGTCTTTGGTTTTACCTCTGTGGTATCATCCCATACATTTTCAAGTAAAGTATCTCGAGATAATAAAACATTTTTATTTTTTACAAACTCTAAAAAAAGATCATGTTCTAGATGTGTGAGGTTGAGCTCTTTGTTTTCTATAAAAAACTTTTTGTTTGAAGACTGGTAGACGATATCTCTTATTTTTAATTGTTCTACAATGTTGAGACTTCTTTTTATTACTGCATTTACACGAGCTTTTAAAATATCAAGGCTAAAAGGTTTGGTGATATAGTCATCACCTCCTCTGTCAAAACCTTCTAAAATATCATCATCTTTATCTTTTGCTGTTACATAGATCACAGAATTGTTGTAGCCTTTGGCTCGTAACTCTTGGATAAAAACACTTCCCTCAATACCAGGGAGGTTTCTATCCATCAAAATCAAGTTTACATCTTCTTCATCCAAAATCGAAATCACATTTTTTGTATCTAAACAACAAATCACATCATATCCCTCTTTTGTAAGAGTGTATTCGATCAGATCTAAAATATCTGGTTCATCTTCTATTACTAGTATTGTATTCATAGTGTAATTATATCTTATACCTGATGAATCTCTCCACCATTATTGGCATACAATAATAGTGAAGCGATACTCATCGCTCTATCTGCTATCTTTTCACTTTTTCGTAAAGCACTGAGCATTTTATGGTACTTATCAAAATCAGCGATCTCTTTTGACTCTTTTAAAAGTGATTTTTCAATCATATCAAAAAGATCATCTGTTTTATTTTCAGCAATAAGAACTTTTTCAAATGACTCTTGAATCTCATCAACACAATCGATACTAATCATAGCAACGGTATATTTGAGTGAATCTACTGTTGCTTTTTGCATCGGTATTGCATACTCATTTATAGTTTCAAGTGTTACCTCACTACAAACATCTAAAAAACCTTTGATAAAAGCTCTTGTGTTTGTAGATGCGCGTAAAAGTTCATTTGTAATCTTTAAATATGATACCATATTTCTAAGGTCTCTAGCTTCTGGTGAATGTAATGCTAAAGTAGTGATAATATTATTATCAATCGCACTTGTTTTTGCGCTAATGTTTTTTATCAAATTTTTAGCTTCTGTAAACTTTTCATTATCACACCCTTGTAACGCTTCTAGTATCAGCGTATTTGCTTCTACTAGCTTGGTTCCTATTGCTGTGATATCATCTTTAATCTCATTTAATTTTTCTTCATAATTTACTAACATCTTAACCAAATCTCCCCGTAATATAATCTTCTGTTTTCTTTTTTGTAGGATTTAAAAATATAGTTTCTGTTTCATCATATTCTATCAAATCACCAAGGTGGAAAAATGCTGTCATATCAGCTATTCGTGCTGCTTGTTGCATATTGTGTGTAACTGTTACTATTGTGTAGTCTTTTTTAAGCTCTAGCATCAACGCTTCGATTTTTTCTGTTGAGATTGGATCGAGTGCTGATGTTGGCTCATCCATTAAAATCACATCAGGTTGTACAGCAATAGTTCTAGCGATACAAAGTCTTTGTTGTTGACCACCACTTAAACTTGTCCCTGGTTGAGAAAGTATATCTTTTACTTCTTCCCAAATACCTGCACTTCTGAGTGATTTTTCTACTAAAGTATCACACTCTTTACCCTTGCTTACAAGACCATGTTTGATTGGAGCATACGCTACATTTTCATAGATCGATTTTGGAAATGGATTTGGTTGTTGAAAAACCATACCGATTCTTTTTCTTACACTTACTTCATCAACATCTTTATCATAAATATTTTTAGAGTCAATTACAACTTCACCTTCGATTCTAGCACTTGAAACCAAATCATTCATACGATTTAAACATCGTAAAAATGTAGATTTACCACATCCAGAAGGTCCTATAAGTGCTGTGATTTTGTTCTTATAAATCTCTATATTTAAATCTTGCAAGGCTTGTTTATTACCGTACCAAAGATTGAGCTTTTTTACCTCAATTTTTACATCATTTTGTTTCATTTATTTTTCCTCTACCATTTAACTTCGAATTTTTTTCGTAAATATACAGCAAATGCATTAAATGATATAAGTACTGATAAAAGTACTAAAATCCCTGCTGCTGTTCTCTCTATGTACGCAACTCCTGGCATCCCTGCCCATGTAAATATTTGTGCTGGCATAACTGTTGCTGCATCGAGTATGCTCGTAGGACTATCTGGAATAAAGGCAATCATACCCACAATAATAAGTGGTGCAGTTTCCCCCATAGCTTGAGCAAGACCGATGATACTTCCTGTCATCACTCCTGGAAATGCTAAAGGTAAAACATGATCTCGTACTACTTGAATCTTTGTAAGCCCCAGTCCATATCCAGCTTGTCTAATACTTGCAGGTACACTTCGTAAAGCTGCTCTTGAGCTTACGATGATAATAGGTAAAGTCATCAATGCAAGTGTCAAACCACCCACAAGTGCCGAACTTCGTGGCATTCCAAAAAGATTGATAAATATTGCAAGTCCTAAAAGCCCAAATAAAATAGATGGAATCGCTGCTAGGTTGTTGATATTTATCTCGATGAAACTTGATACTTTACTATTAGGATCTGCAAACTCTTCAAGATAAACAGCGGTTGCTACTCCTATTGGGAATGCTACTGCCATAGTTACTAGTAAAGTAAGAATAGTTCCTACCATCGCACTTAAGATCCCTGAGTTTTCAGCAATCTTACTATCTCCATTTGTGAAGAAAATAGTGTTGAATTGTTTTTCAACTCTATTATTTTCTATAAGTTCAAGCAGTGTTGCTTTATTTTTTGGTCTTATTTTGTAGTATGCATCTTTCATATACATATCTACTTGATCATCAGCCAATGCCCATACAACTTGTGTAGTATTCATAATCTCTGGGTTTTCTTCTACAAGTTTTGGAATATCTCGAAGCCATGCTCTACTTATAAGTGTTCGGTACTTTCTCTCTATAAGTTGTCGAGTATCTTTGAGTGTTTTATCGTTGTAAGTTACTTCAACTTGGATGTATGTTTGCTTGAAAGCACCCATACCTTTGTTTACCATATCAGTTAAAAATATAAATAAAAACAATAAAGACATTACCAAAGCAGATATTGCAAACCCTTTAAATATCTTCGCTTTTGCATGTCTTTTTGATAAGTTTGGATCATAAAATATGTTTTTTTCTTTTTTCTTTGTTGTGAAATTTGCCATTATAAACTACTCATTTTATATTTTTCTTTAAATTTTTTGATCAGCATCACTGAAACTATATTGAGCGTTAATGTAACCACAAATAATACAAGTCCAAGTGCAAAAGCACTTAGTGTATCTGGCGAATCAAACTCAAAATCTCCTGTAAGAGCCGTTACAATTTGTACTGTTACTGTTGTCATATCTTCTAGTGGGTTGATTGAAAATTTATTTGCATTCATACCAGCTGCCATAACAACAATCATCGTTTCCCCTAATGCTTTTGATATCCCTAACAATGTAGCCGAGATAATCCCAGGCATAGCAGATGGAAGTACAACATCTTTTATCGTTTCAGCCTGTGTCATTCCAAGTGCGAGTGAACCTTTTCGTAAACTATCAGGAACAGCAGAGATAACATCATCACTCAAACTAGAGATAACAGGAATAATCATAATTCCCATAACAACACCAGCTGCCAATGCACTGTTATATGAGGCACTTACACCTAAACTATCACATACACTTACAATAAAAGGTGCCACTGTAATAGCTGCAAAGAATCCGTATACAACAGTAGGGATACCTGCAAGTATTTCTAAAAGAGGTTTTACAGTTGATCGCACTTTTGAGCTTGCGTATTCACTCATATAAATAGCACTAAACACTCCAATAGGAAGTGCAATTGCAATTGCAATAAAGGTGATCATAAATGTTCCTGCAAATATTGCACTTGCACCAAACTTACTATTGGCAGTTCCTGGACTCCATTCGTTTCCAGTTAAAAAATAAGTAAAACTTTTAAGAGAGAAAAAATCGATTGCTTCAAAAAGAATTGAAAATAAGATTCCGAAAGTTGTAAGTACTGAGATACCAGCAGCAGAGATAAGAAGATATTTAATAATATCTTCTTTTAGTTGGATTGACTTTTGTTTATTTTGAAAAGTAGACAAAGTATTCCTTTATGTTTTAGTGAGCAGACAATAAGTCTTTTTCAGTAAGTTTTGTTCTTTTGAGAACTGAATTTCTTATAGAAGTTCTAGTTGCATCTGGAAGTGGAATAAGACCTATTTCACTTAAAATACCATCAAAACCAATCATAGTTTCACTCATAAACATATCAATATATTCTTTCATAGCTGGTACATCTTTTGAATGTGAGTTTTTCACATAGAAAAATAAACTTCTAGAAATAGGATATGAACCATCAGAAAGTGTTTTTGGTGTTGGTGCTATTCCATCGATTTTTGAACCCTGAACTTTATCGTCATTTTCTAGTAAAAATGAGTATCCAAATACACCAAATGATGTTTTGTTTTTGTTCAATCTAGCAACAATTAAGTTATCGTTTTCACCACTTGGTACATATGCACCATCTGTTCTGATTTGGCTATATTTTTTGTATGCTTTGTATTTTACTTTATCTGATTTATACAAATCTGTATATACTGACATCTTTTTTGTTTGTCCTTTTAAGATCATATCTTCAAAAGCATCTCTTGTACCAGATGATTTAGGAGGACCATAAATTAGGATTTCTCTATTTGGTAATGAAGAATCGATTTGAGACCATTTTGTATATGGATTATCGATAAGTTTAGAACCATCTTTTGATGGAACTTTTGCAGCAACTGCTAAAAATAATTGTTTTTTTGTAAGATTTAATGCTTTATTTGATTTGGCTTGAGCAAAAGCAATACCATCAAAACCAATCACAACTTCAGTGATATCTTTAACACCATTTTTTTCACACATTTTAAATTCTTTAGCTTTCATTCTTCTTGAAGCATTTGTGATATCTGGAGTATTAAGATCATCTCCAGCACAGAAAAGTTTCATACCACCACCTGAACCTGTTGATTCTACAACTGGAGTAGGGAAAGATGTAGTAGCACCTAATTCTTCAGCAACTGAAGATGAAAATGGATATACAGTAGATGAACCTACTATTTTGATCTGATCTCTAGCACTCAATGGGAGTGTTAAAAATGTAGCTGCAAGAAGTGCTAACGATGTTTTTGTTAATGTCATTGTGATTTCCTTAGTTTTTTTTATAAGTGGCAGTATAAATGAACTCAATTACTAAATGGTTACAATTAAGTAGAATTAAGATTTATTGTTATATTATATAAAAACTGACTACTGGTCAATAAGGGAAAAGATGCTCAATAGTGAACAAAAAGAACAAAAAAGAAAATCAATAGCAAAATCAACTTGTGCTCTTTTTATCGAAAAAGGCTATGTACAGATCACCATAAGCCAGATAGCAGAAGTAGCAAATATAGGAAAAGGTACTGTCTATGAGTATTTTAAAAACAAAGAAGAGATTGTTTTTGAGCTGATGGCGTGTCTGCAAGAAGAGTATGATCCAAAACTACAACAAAAACTACAACAAAAAAGTAGCACAAAAGAAAAAATTCTGTATCTTTTTGATCTCTATTTAGGATCAGACGAGATCATTCAAACACAACGAAAAATATATAAAGAGTATCTAGCTGTTTTTATCGGTCACAAAACTGAAAAGATGAAAGAGTATCATCATCAAATGATACAAAAATACACTACAATAGTAGAAGAGATTTTTACAAATGCGATACAAAATGGTGAGTTGTCTGTATTGAGCCTCGAGATGATACCAAGTATTTTTGCCACACTTGATGGCTTCTTTATCGCACAAGTTGAAAATGAAGTGATATATAAATATGTAGATACTCTTTTTCTACTTTTTCAAAATACACAGAGACAAATAGAAACTACAAATAATAAAATAAAAGAAGGTAAACTATGAAAAAAATACTTTTACTACTCTCTCCGCTTCTATTGTTTGGATATAGCATCGATTTTGACGACGCACTTACTAAAACAATAGAACTCAACAAATCACTTAAAGCAAAAAAACTTTTAGTTGAAGAGACAAAAAGTGATCTTGATATTGCAAACGGATATAGCTATGGAAACTTGGTTTTTGATGAAAATATCGCAAGAACAAACAATGCAGGACAAGTATTTGGAATGAAACTAAGTTCGAGAGAGGCTGATTTTAGTGCATTTGGTTTTTCAGAATTTTTAAGTCATTCTCCTAGTCCCATGGACTCATCAGTTTTAGTGGTACAACCAGAAGATTTAAATCATCCAGAATCACGCACAAACTACGAAACAAAGATCAAATATGAAGTGCCACTTTTCACAGGATTTAAACTCAAAAATGCAAAAAAAATGGCAAAACTTCAAATCTTAGCAAAAACTGCACAGTATATCTATGATGAAAAAGAGTTAGGACTAGAAGTACTCCAAGCCTACAACGGTGCAGTTGCAGCAAAAGAGTTCATCAAAGCGACACAAAAAGCAAAAAAAGCAACCGCTTCTTTTGTGGCGTTTGCAGAAGCATTGTATGAAGAGGGACTCGTAACTTCTATCGATGTCAAACAAGCACAAGTGTATGATATGGATGTGGATGCAGCTGTCATTGAAGCACAAAACAGATACGAGCTTGCTCTCTCATATCTTAAGTTTTTGACAACTGATACAAATATCACAGATGTAGGGGCATTTCACAAGATAGAAAATGAGATCACAAATATACAAGAGCTTCAAAAACAAGCCCAACAAAATAGAGATGATGTCTCTTCGATGAGATACAACACAGAAACGATGAAAGCAAATATTGATCTACAAAAAGCCGATTTTTTTCCAACTATTGGGGCACAAATAGAATATGGATATAATGATGATCAGTTTAACAACATCGACAGCGAGCACGACTATTATCTAGGAGCTATTGGATTCTCGTATAATTTATTTGATGGATTTATCACCACTTCCAAAACTCAAAAAGCAAAGATAGAGTATAAAAAAACGCAATATTATTATGACTATATGAAAGATGGGATCAATCTTGAAGTGGAAAAAAACATCTTAACGCTTACAGCAAAAGAGAAGATTTTACAACAAAAGATAAAAGCCAACACACTTTCATCTGAAGTACTCGAACAGTCTCAAGCGTTGTACAAAAATCATCTTATAAATATGAGTAATCTACTTCTACAACAAGCGAACCAACAAAAAGCAAATGCACAGATGATTTTAGCAAAATATGAAACATCCATGGCAGCAGGAAAATTAAAAGTATCATTAGGAGAGAGTTTAAAATGAAAAAATTAGTAAAATTATCACAACTATTTTTAGTATATATCACACTAAGTACAACAGCAGTGTATGGAAAAACTATAGAGTTAAGCGGAAGTGTTATCTCTGATAATGAAAAATATATCACAAGTAGATTTATGGGATTTATCAAAACACTCAATGTCACAGAGGGTGATATCGTACAAAAAGGGGAACTTTTATATAGTATTGATTCTTCAGAAATTGATAGTAAAAAAAGACAAGCAACTCTCTCAACTCAAATGTATGAAAATCAGTACACTATCATGCAAAGAAACTTTGAACGATATCAAAGACTTTTTGAAAAAGGGCTTGTTTCAAAGTTTGAGCTTGAGCAGTTTGAACTAGGAAGTAAAAACTTAAAAGATATGGTAAAAATAAGTAAACTCCAAGTAGAAGAGATCGAAAATCAGTACCAATACTTGAGTATCAAAGCGCCAAACGATGGAGTAATTATCAAGAAAAATATCAAAGCAGGGGAGATGGCGATCCCTGGGATGCCTGCACTTGTGTTATCAGACCTAAGTAGCTTGAAAATAATGTCTGAAATAAGTGAGCGAGATCTAAAAAATATTTTTGTAAATCAAAAAGCAACAGTAGAGATCCCATCGATGAATGTCACAACAAAAGCAAAAATCACAGCAATTATCCCAAGCTCAAACCCTATGACGCATACTTTTACGATCAAACTCTCTTTTGAAGATACAAAAAATATCTATCCAGGAATGTATGCAAAAATAACAATAGAGCTCCAAGAGAAATAAAGATGAAAGAAAATATAGCAGGAAAATTAGCAAAAACATTTATCTCCCATCCTTTGACACTTGTGCTGGCGATATTTATTTTAGCAGTGGGGTATATGGCTTTAAATCTCACTGCAAGAGAAGAAAATCCACAGATAAAAGTATCTGGAGGTGTTGTGATCGTACCTATGCCAGGAGCTGGTGCTTCTGAGATACAAAAAGTGATCATCGAACCACTAGAGAAAAAAATACGCGCGATTCAAGGTGTAGAACATATCTACTCTATAGCTAAAGACTCTGTTGGTATTGTTCAAGTGCAGTATTATATCGGTGAAGAAAAGGGTGATTCTGATCTGAAACTCTATGATCAAGTTATGAGAAATATGGACTTTATGCCAAAAGGTGCAATGCCGCCAATAATCAAAACGATGGATATCGATACTGATATACCAGTAGCAACTATCGCTTTTTATAGTAAGAGTGACGCGATTTCTCAAACAGAATTGTATGATACGATTAGTAAGGTATCGTATGAAATCAATAAGATAGAAAATGTAGCTGTTGTAGATTTTAAGGGTGAAAAAAAAGAGCAGTACAATGTAGAAGTAGATTTGGGAAAACTCTCAGGATATCGTCTCTCATTGGGGCAGATTATGAAGTCGATCGAGGGATTGTCATTTGAGCTTCCTGATATCAAAGGGGAAACCAAAACAAAACAGATCGTAATGTTTGGGATCAAAAGTGCCATAGAAACTACAAAAGATCTAGAAGATATCGTGGTGGCTTCTTATATGGGAAGTGCAATTTATCTCAAAGATATAGCAACTGTCTCAAAAGGATATGATATCCAAAACAAAAAAAGTGCACAATTATATATGAAAAATCAAGAAGTAAAAGAGCAGCTAACTTTAACTATCTCAAAACTCAAAGGTGCAAATACTGTAGTGATAAATGATAATATTTTTAGCTATTTAGAAAGTATCGAAGAAGAACTACTACAAAAAGATATCGGATATGTTATCACAAGAGATGATGGATACACAGCAAATCACGCTGTAAATGAGCTCGTATTTCATCTGCTTATCTCTATAGTGATTATTGCTATTTTACTTGTGTTTACTTTGGGATTCAAAGAAGCTTTGATCGTTTCTTTGACTGTTCCTATGATATTGGCATTGACTTTAGCGATAGGTTTTTTACTTGGTGAAACGATTAATCGTATTACACTTTTTGCCTTGTTGCTTTCTTTGGGACTTTTAGTAGATGCGGCTATTATTGTGATAGAAAATATTCATAGACATCTTCACGATGAAAGTAGTAAAGACAAAACGATCAAACAAATCGCCATAGAAGCTACAAATGAGATCGGAAATCCTACAAATATAGCTACTTTGGCTATTGTGATGACTTTTATACCGATGTTTTTTGTAGGTGGAATGATGGGGCAGTTTATGCATCCATTGCCTGTATTTGTACCGATTGCGTTGTTGATGTCACTTGTTGTGGCATATATTTTCACCCCTTATTTGGTACAAAAACTCTTAAAGAAGGAGTCGTAGTATGAGTACAACACAACACAGCAAACTAGAAAAACTGATTTATGATATTTTAGAAAATAGATCAAAACGAATGATGGTTTTATTTGTAACGCTATTTTTATTTATAGCTACGATTGCGATGATACCTACAGAATTGATCAAAGCAAAAATGCTTCCAAGTAAAGATAGTGATACCTTTTCACTTTATGTGGATCTACCTGAGGGCTCATCAATAGAGCAAACAAAAGAGGTGACACAGTGTATCGCAAAAGAGTTACAAAAAGAAAATCAAATCACTTCGATATCAGTGTTTTTAGCAGAAGGCTTACCGCTTGATTTTGCTGGGATGGTAAAAGGAAGTGCTTTAAAAGATAGTGAAAATGTAGCTGAGATAATGGTCAATATAAAAAGAGCTAAACAAAGAGAAGAACAAAGTTTCAATCTAGTAAGTAGAATACGACCAATAGTACAAAAGAGTTGTACACTTCATAATGCAAATATAAAATTTGTAGAGCTTCCCGCTGGTCCACCTGTACTAGCAGATGTGGTAGCTGAGGTGTATGGAGGAGATAAATTTAGCAATAGATTAAAAGTCTCACACAAAATCGCAAAAGTATTTCAACAACAAAAAACACTAGTGGATGTAGATGTTTTAGCGGATGAACCATACACAAAATATGCACTTACACTAGATAACAACAAAGTGTTACGAAGTGAAGTAAGTCTCGATCAAGTAAAAAAGATACTTTATGTTGCTTTTGAAGGGATGAGTGTGGGTGTGGTAAATAGTGCAGATGCCCAAAACCAAATACCGATTTTTTTACGACTTGATGCAAGTAGGGTATTTGAAACTTTTGATAAAGAATCTGTTTTAAATAAACTTTCAAACTTAAAACTGATGAATCAAAAAGGACTGATGATACCTCTAAGTGAGTTTGTAAAAATAGAAGAGATGAACCAAGAGCCAACACTCACCTCTAAAAATCTCAATCCTATGATAAATGTGGTTGCCCAAACAGATAAAGATAGTCAAATCTATCCTTTGCTTGATGCGAGAAATTATATCTTGGAACATTTTACGAATGAGTATATCGTAAGAAAAACGCAGCTTCTAAATCTTTCTTTGGAAGATAAAAAAAGTGGTGAAGTTTTTGATATCAAGTTTGATGGAGAGCTGAAAGTTACTATTGATACTTTTATCGAATTAGGGGGTGCTTTTATAGCAGCTTTGGTGTTGATATTTTTACTAATGGTTGTGTACTATAAAAACTTTGCTTTAGCAGGTGCGATTGTATTGTCGAGTTTTATCTCACTTATTGGAGTATTGTTAGGGCATTTGGTGATGGATATCATCACTGCTAATACTTTTTATCTCACAGCAACTTCGTTGATCGGTTTTATTGCGTTGATAGGGATCAACTCTCGAAACTCTTTACTTATCATAGATTTTGCAAAACATCTGATGAGTGAGAAAAATTTGCGAGCAAGTGAAGCGATCGCAATAGCCACAGCCACACGAGCAAAACCGATACTGTTAACCGTTTTAGCCATTGTATTAGCGAGTAGTTTACTAGCTTCGGATGCTGTTTTTGGAGGACTTGGAGTTGCACTTATTGGGGGTACACTTATTGCGTATTTTGTTTCGTTGTTTTTTGTCCCTGTGAGTATCTTGAAAAGTCTACAAAAGCTTGAAAATAGCTAATGCGTTGTATATCGTGTCAGTCTTTATCGTGGAGACTGATTTGTAAAAATTGTCAGAAAAATCTTTTAGGCTCTTCTTTTTATAAAAGAGAATTAGCAGATGATTTTTTTGTCTATACTTTTTATAAATTTGATGAGGTCAAAGAACTTCTCAATACAAAATATGAGTTTTTTGGAGATAAGATATATTCTATTTTAGCCTCACTCTCTTTTAAAAAATTTGCCCAAAACTTTTCTTATCCAGATAAAATCTATGCCGTAGCCATAGATGATCATACACGACATCAGTTTTCACACACAGCAATCCTCTCCAAACATCTCAAATCAGAGATCATACATACATCATACAATAATCTCATCGCCAAAAATAAAGTAAAATACGCAGGAAAAAATCTAGAGTTTAGGAAAAACAACAAAAGGGATTTTTACTATAAAGGGAAACAAAATATACAAGTGATTTTAGTGGATGATTTGGTCACAACTGGTACGACACTTCTAGAAGCAAAAGAAGTTTTGGAAAAAAACAATTGTGAAGTTCTATTTGCACTATGTATAAGTGATGCTAATAGTTAAATTTGAATATTTGCATTAAATGAGAATAAAAGTATCACTTTTACTCTCAATGATTATCCGATCACGCTCTTAAGAACAGTGACCGCCACCACAGCATTCACCAGCTGGTGCGGGAGCTTGCATAGAAATTTGGAATGTATTTCCATCTTCTTTTAATGAAAAACTATGTTTTGCACAAAACTCTTGGTTCATTTTTCCAACCATTGCATTTGCTTGTATTAAAGCATCATCATTTGATGTAAATTGAGCATTGTTTTGTAGTCCACTTCGTTTGAAGCAACCACACTCTTTATCAACATTTATCGTATACATTTTAAATCCTTTATTTTATAAGATCGAAATATACTAGATTAACTTTACAATTTATTAATAAATTGAACTTAATAGGTTAAATTTACTTTTAAAGATAACTAATGAAAGAGTATGTTAAAATTCGCGACAATGTTTGTTTTAATGTGAAAGGACAATTTTGGTAGCAATAGTTGATTATAATATGGGAAACTTAGCAAGTGTATACAATGCTTGTAAGCTTATAGGTATAGAGGCAGATATAGTAAGTCACCCATCTAAAATAAAAGAATATGATAGAGTGATATTACCAGGTGTTGGCGCATATAAAGATGCGATGGAAAATCTAAAAAGTACAGGTATGTATGAAGCAATAATAGATTTTTCTAAAACTGGTAAACCAATGATTGGTATCTGTCTAGGAATGCAACTATTGTTTGAATCATCAGAAGAGTTCGGATTTACAGAGGGGCTAGGGCTTATACCTGGTAAGGTAGTAGCTTTTGACAAATCAAAAATGGATATGGATGACCAAAAAGTACCACATATGGGTTGGAATAAAATATTTCACAAAGAGTGTCCACTCTTTGATGGTTTAGAAAATCCATATCTCTATTTTGTTCACTCTTTTCATGTAGTAACAGAAGAACAATACGCTATTGGGACAACACATTATGGATACGATTTTACGAGTGCTGTGCAAAAAGATAATATTTATGGCTTTCAGCCACACCCAGAAAAATCACATGATAACGGAATACAAATATTGAAGAACTTTATGCAAATAGAAAGTTCTTTAACATCAAGCAAATAAATTAAAAAAGTTTTTAAGGATTAGGATTAATGGAGAAAGTTGTAATAATTGGGGGCGGATACGCAGGTATTTACGCATTAAGAGAATTAGTTAAAAATAGAGATATAAAAATTACATTGATTGACAAGCATACTTTTCATAACTTACAACCAGAAGTTTATGATCTCATCGCAAATAAATCAAATATGGCGGATGTTACTATTGATTTAACTACACTTTGTTTAGGTATGAATCATAATTATCTTGAGTTTAAAAACTTAAAAGTAAGAAATATTGATACAGCGAAAAAAAGAATTTATACAGAAGAGAAAGAAACAGTAGATTTTGATTATTTAATTATGGCAGCAGGAACAAGAACATTTTTCCCAGAAGCGATAGATGGACTAAATAACGCAGAAGATATTAAAAAACTACATAGAGCTATTTTCTTTAAACAAAGTTTTGAAAATCAACTTTTTGAAAAAATTTCAGATGAAGTAAAACAGTGTAATAACACACATATTGTGGTTGTTGGTGCTGGTTTATCTGGTGTTGAGATTGCAGCTGAAATGGCATATAATTCAAATAAATTTTTCAAAAGAGGAAATTTTGCATGTGATAACCTTCAAATTTCACTTATAAGTAGCTCCCCTACCATTTTACCTGGTCTTTCAAAAGAGGTGATCAATATGTCACATAAAAGACTAAAAGACTTAGGGATCAATATTATTACAGGTTCAAAAATGGAACGATGTGATGAAAATTATATTTATCTTACTAATGGTACAAAAATCAGTCAATCATTTATCGTATTTGCGGGTGGTATTGAAGCTACAAAAATTACAGATGTATTAGATGTAAGTAAAAATGGTAGAGGTCAAATCATAGTAAACGAATATATGCAAACAGATAAGCACGAAAATATTTTCGCTATTGGTGATATGGCTGAAATCCGAGATAAAAAAGGGGAAATACTTCCTCCAAATGTAACTGTTGCTCGCTATAGTGGTACAAGTACTGGTCAAAATGTAAATAGAATGATCAAAGGTAAAAAACTTATTGCTTGTTATCCAAAACTTGATGGTGTTCTTATCGCACTTGGTGGTAAATATGCTGTTGGTAATCTTTATGGACTTGTAAATGTAAAAGGATTAATTGCTTATTTTATCAAAAAATATGTGTTTGATTCATATCGAGCACCACTTTTAAAACTTATTAAAACAGGTTATGCTAGACTTAATAAATTGAAATAAAAAGAAGAGATATGAAAAACCACTTATTAGAATACATAGAGATAAAAGATTTTAAATGTTTTAAAGATTTTAAAGCTGAAGGTTTTAAAAGAGTAAATCTTATAGGTGGGAAGAATAATGTTGGGAAGACTGCTTTTATGGAGGCATTATTTTTAGTCTCAAATTTTCGTAATATACTAAAAATTATAAAAGATGATTTTGATAGAGAAGTTTTATATTTTGAAATTATAAAGCTATTATTAATAATTGAGCAAAATAGAAGTCCAAAAGATTTTTTATTAGAATGGTTAAAAGAAGAATTTAACTTTATTGATTATACCTTTGATATAGAGTTAAAAGAAGAACTCCATCTATATTGTACGAAGAACTTACTATCTCCAGATGAGTTTCAAAAACAAAATTATTGGAATCATGGTAGCGTAGATATATCTAATTTTAGAAAAAATAGTAATTACAACAAAAGTTATAAAAAGAATAATTCTCCTGTTTTAAATAATTACACTTTTATTACTATTTCTAATAGTGATAATGAAACTATCAAAAATATGATTGATGATTTAAAACTTATTAACAAATATGATTTTGTTAATAGTTTAATGAAAGAATTTTTTGATATAGATAAAATTGATGTAATTAAAAATAAAGTTATGTTACAAAAAAAAGGTAAATTTCAAGAATTGAAAAATTTTGGAGATGGTTTAAAACAATTTTTTTCTATTGTTCTTGTATTATTTACAAGTAAAGAGAAAGTTATTTTCATAGATGAGCTAGAAAATGGTATACATTATTTATTACTTGATAAATTGTGGAAAATCATTTTAACTATTTCAAAAGAACAAAATGTTCAAATATTTGCTACTACACATTCTAAAGAGTGTATAGAATCGTATGCTAGAGTTTCTAAAAAGCTTGAAGATGAAGATATAAGTTTTATTGAGCTTGGAAAGACTAAAGAAAATAAGTTAGATTCTATAGTCTACAACTATGATATGATACAATCGGAAATAAAACAAAATCATGAGATACGAGGATGGTAAGAGTTTTTGTGGAAGGTGAAGATGATAAAAGATTTATTATTTCAGTATTCCTTTTTTTAAAACAGAATAAACTCGTAATTTTTGAAAGTAATGCTAACTTCGATAATTATATAACCATTATGGGCAATAAATCAAAACTTTTAAATATCGATAGTTATCGTGATAAAAGTCCAATTATTACAAAAAAAGGCACAAAAGTATTATTTGTTTTTGATTGTGATTTGGAAACGGATGATAAAAAATGTGGTGGAATGGAAAAGTCTGAAGAATGTTTAGAGAAGTTAAAAAAAGAACTCAATTGGAATATACCTATTGATCATTATATTTTTAATCAAAATTTAGACTATTTCATAGCAGAAACAATAGATAAAGAACACTGTTTACCTCAAATAGAAAAATGTTTGGATTTAAATACTTTAAAACCAAATAGAAAACCATTAGCAGCTTTATATGGAATTATTTATCCTAAAGCACCATATAATTTAGATCATCCAAACTTCGATGATCTCAAACAAAAACTCATAAACTTATTTAACTAAAAGGAAAAAACTAGATGGAAATATTACCAGCGATTGATTTAAAAGATGGAAAAGCAGTACGACTGAGCAAAGGTCTTATGGAAAGTGCTAAGATATATAGTGACGAGCCGTGGCAAGTTGCGAAAAGATTTGAAGAGCTTGGAAGTAAATGGCTTCATATCGTTGATCTTAATGGTGCTTTTGCTGGTGAACCAGCAAATTTGGAACAGATCAAAAAGATACGAGAAAATTGTAATCTCAAAATAGAACTAGGTGGTGGTATCAGAGATGAAGCAACTATCAAGATGTATGTTGAGTTGGGAGTTGATAGACTTATTTTAGGAAGTATCGCTGTAAAGGATCCTAAGTTTGTAAAAGATATGGCGGCAAAATATCCTATTGCTGTTGGAATCGATGCTATGAATGGAATGGTTGCTGTTGAGGGCTGGGCTGAAGTTTCTACTATGAAAGCTACTGATCTTGCTCGTGAATTTGCAGATGCTGGAGTAGAAGCGATCATTTGTACTGATATATCTAAAGATGGTATGTTATGTGGAGTAAATGTACAGTGGACTGAAGAGATTGCACTTGCATCTGGAGTAGATACTATTGCATCTGGTGGGGTAAAAGATATACAAGATATTATCAATTGTAAAGAAAATGGAAATATTGCTGGATGTATTGTTGGAAAAGCTTTTTATGAAGGAACTTTAGATTTGGAAGAGGCGTTTAAACTACTCAAAGCTTAAGTTAAATAAAAATTAGGTAAAATCGCAATCCTTTAATATGAATTATATTTATATTGATGTGAAATTCACATGTAACAATTCTATAAGAGTTGTATCAATTATATTTTAGAATGTATTGGTATGAATGGTTACAGAGGTCAAAACTCGAAAATTATCTGGCAAAATTGCCGAAAAGAAGGACAAACTATGGTTACAATGAAAGACTTATTAGAATGTGGTGTACACTTTGGTCACCAAACAAGAAGATGGAATCCGAAAATGAAAAAATTTATTTTTGGTGTAAGAAAAAACATCTACATTATAGATTTACAAAAAACACTAAGATACTTTAGATATACATATACTCTAGTTAGAGATGCTGCTGCTGAAGGTCAAACAATGATCTTTGTTGGTACAAAAAAACAAGCAACTGAAGCTATTAAAAAAGCTGCAAATGATTGTGGTATGCCATATGTAAATCACAGATGGTTAGGTGGAATGTTAACAAACTACCCAACAATGAAAAAATCAATCAGAAAACTAGAAATCATTAAAAAAATGAGAGAAGAAGGTCAACTTGATCTTATGACTAAAAAAGAAGCTTTAATGCTTACTAGAGCTGAAGTTAAACTTGAAAACTACCTTGGTGGTATCAAAGATATGAAACAATTACCAGATATGATGTTTGTAATTGATGCTGTTAAAGAAAAAATTGCTATTTTAGAAGCAAGAAGACTTGGAATTAAAGTATATGCTCCTTTAGATACAAACTGTGATCCTGATTTAGTTGATTTCCCAATTCCAGGAAATGATGATGCTATTAGATCAGTACAATTATTTTGTAACGAAATGGCAGCAGCTATGAATGAAGGTAAAGCAGCAAGAGCAGAAGCTAATGGTGAAGAAGCAGAAGTAACAGAATCTGAAATGGCAGAAGTTGTTGAAGAAGAAGCAGCTAGTTCTGAAGTAGAAGTAGCAACAGAAGACGCAAAATAATTATGGCTGGTGCAACTCCAAAATTAATTAAAGAGCTTAGAGAAAAATCTGGTGCAGGTATGCTTGATTGTAAAAAAGCATTAAATGCAACAGATGGTAAC
>JBASAI010000300.1:0-3222 GCA_049650525.1 Arcobacteraceae bacterium | reverse complement strand
AAATAGTCTATTTCTTTTAAAAAGATTAGGGACAAATTTATGATAAAAAAGGGATATAATCTGGTAACAGAAATTAGGATACGAAAACGTGAGTCATATTATAGTAATTAAAAAAGCTGAGTATTGAACGCTCAGCTTTTTTAGACTTCTTTAATTTGTGATTTTTACATAAATATACTCATCAGTCCAACTAATTCGCGAATCATCGCGGTCTAGTCGAAGATAGTAATTAGCGTCGTTATCTAAAAAATAATAACTTGAAGGAAATACTTGATTTGCTAAACTATCTAATTCTTCTTTTGTATATATTATATCACTATTCACATCACTTGCATATACCACTCTATCTTGATAAATAATTTCGGGTTTTGGAACAGGTGATTGAAACAATGTAAAAATAATTACAGTAAATAAAATCCCAAAAAATAAACCTCCAATTGCAAAAAAAAGTTTTGTTTGAAAACTAAATGTTCCAATGTTATTTACACTTTTTTGTGCTCTTTTAGTTGCATTAAGAATTTCACTAGACATATCTTTTTGCATAATCATTAGTAACCATAATGGATCATCATCACTCAGTTTGATTCCATATTTTTTAAAAAGTTCTAACTTATATTTATTTTGATTTTTAAGCATATTATTACTTTAAATAGTGTCCAATTTGATTAAAAATGGAATCCCGATAGGCAAATAATCTTCGTTTTTGCATCATTTTAAAATTTATATTCTGTGTTAAATCACTAAATAACATACGATATTTTGTGAATTCTTCGATATCATATCTTACATATTCATCTTGCTTTGAGATATTAATTATACCTAATATTTTTTCGGTATACTTTTTTATCGTTTGTATTTCTTCAAGTGATTTTCCATTATATTTTGTCTCACCCATGAGTTGATTATTGAAAACTAAAAATCGTGTGTCGAAATTTTTCAGAAGGGTATTTAGACCATTTATTGAATCAATTGTGTTTCCTGCTCCTGCTACAATTCCAATAAATATATTTTCAATATTTTCTTCTTTAAATAATTGTAAAATTTCATTTTCAACTAGATAATTAATAATTGGATTAAAAGAACTCGCACCGTTATCAATCACAATCTCTTTACCTTTATTATCCAAAATTATTTCAATCATCAAATCAAAAGCTGATTTATCAATGTTATTTGTTTGAGAATTTTTTAATTGAATTGATATTACATCTAATTCACTATATCGTGCAAAAGAATGGTTCTCTGGATCAGTATCGATACAGATTACCTTCTTTCCTTTGTTTAATAGAAATTCCGCTATATATGCACTAATTGTTGTTTTACCTATTCCGCCTTTGTTGTTTATAATGTTGTGTATCATGTATCTTATTCCTTGTTTATATTAATTCTGCTTCGTTAGCAAGAGGGTTGTGATATATAAAAGAACTTTTTACTTTTTCTTTACCACTACTATATTTGTTCCTGTTTGTAATTTTTTTATCTACATCAGTTTTAAGATAATCATTATTTTTTTGAATAGATGTATTTTTACTTGTATTCGAAACGGTTTCATGTCTTATCTTTTTTGTACTTCCAATGTGTCTAGAATGCCATTTTTTATAGGTGTCGTACTTGATAGTGACATCTAATACTGATTCTAAAAGTGCCTTTTGTTGGCATATTGGTATATTTGAGTATTCCATTTTAAAGATATCATCAATCATTAAAATAAGGGCAGCAGATAATCCGCGACCTTTCCTTTTAAAATCTTCGATTGATAATAAAACTAAATGTTTTTTTTCTTCCTCAATTTGCTCATACATTGTCATTGTAAACTTGCTTTTAGATATTTAATCTTCACCCGCTAGAAATTTAGCTATGTCTAATATGTCATATTCGTATGTAAAATACGTAGTTCCTTTTCTGTAATATTCTTGTGAATTAGATAGTTTTGGAAGCTTATGTAACTCATTAGCCTTTCTAATTCGATTACACGTAGATTGACTTCTGACTATACATTTAAGCATTTGACTTAAATTTAACTTCGGTTTACCTGGATATTTTTTTTCTATTCTTTCTAGGTGATAAGTCAACTTTTCACTTTTTATCTCTTTTATATTTTTCATTTTTATTCCTTAAAAATATGAATTTCTAATGAGTATAATTTGTAACGTAACTACACTCAATAACATGTTACCGTAAATCAAAAAATGATTAAAAATGATTAATCTTTTTTAATCTGGTATAATTATATTTAAAGTGATAAACAAATAGCACGGAATGTTTAAATAAAAAATTCCAATATAAATTGATTTATATGCACTAAACTAAAAAAGGAGTAATTTTAATGCATAGGACAAGTAAGTTTTTGTTTTTCGGATTAACAATTACAAATAAAAGTGCTAATCAAATTCTTGATATTTTTAAATTAATAGATACAAGATGTAATACTGTAAAAGATTGTGAGACAATATTTATATCGAAATTTGATATATACAATGATCAAGATGAGAGTTTTCAAGACTTATTTATCAAATGTCGAGATATAGTAATACTACGTAATACATACACAATTGATGAGTTTGTTTTGTTTATTTATAAATTCATTTATCCTTATTTATTGGAGGAAACAAGAAACTCTATTTATCAAAATAATCCATATAGCACTTTTGATCCCATTAATAAACAGATATTAGAAGAGTCTGAGGATGAAGCTAAAAATGATTTAAATGCTTTATTACCGAAACTTAGAAATTTTTTATTGCCAGATATTTTTAAGGAGATTGATAGTCATTATAATGATAAACAAAAAAAATTTGCATTAAATGGAACCTTAGAGTTTTTAAAGACTTTTGAAGAATTTGAACATTATAATGATTTTGATAAAGCAATTAACAATTTAGGTAATTTATCGAAAAATAAAGAGAAACAATTATTTAAATATTTGGCTGTAGCAAATTTAAATTATATATCTGCAGAGAATGAGATATTTTATATTGATATTGTCAATATTGTGCTGTCAGTAGCTAAGATTTATCAAATGCTTGAGCAAAACGAAAAAATAATCAATAGATTAAAAGATATCATAGAAGACTTATCTAACAGTTTAGATACAGTTATCTTATCAAATTTATTAACAAATTTAATGTTTATACTACCCCAATATGTCAAGACAACTATCTCTAAAACCTTATTCTAATTAACACCTGTTACTTTATCCTACATTTTGTTCTGATTGAGCATGAT
>JBASAI010000299.1:0-3137 GCA_049650525.1 Arcobacteraceae bacterium | reverse complement strand
GCTGATAATTCAGCCGAAGCACTAGAAATTCTGAGACACTCAACTGCACACTTAATGGCTCAAGCCATAAAAGAACTCCATCCAGAAGCACAATTTTTTGTGGGACCCGTAGTTGATGAAGGTTTTTATTATGATTTTAAATTGGATAAACAATTAAATGATGACGATTTATCTATTATTGAAAAACAGATGAAAACATTGGCAAATAAAAAATTACCAATTGAGCGTTCAGAAGTTTCAAGAGCAGATATTGAAGAAAAATTCAAAAATGACCCATTAAAACAAATGGTTCTTAAAAATATCACGGATGATACTTTAACAGTTTATTCGCAAGGTGATTTTGAAGACTTATGTAGAGGACCACATCTTCCAAATACTAAAATGATTAGAAATTTTAAACTCATTCGTGTAGCGGGTGCATATTTAGGTGGAGATGAAGAAAACGAGATGATCACAAGAATCTATGGTATCTCATTTTTTGATAAACAAGAACTCAAAGACTATGTTACTATGCTCGAAGAAGCTAAAAAAAGAGACCATAGAAGACTTGGTACTGATTTAAAATTATTTACTTTTAGTGATGATGTTGGAGCAGGTTTGCCATTGTGGCTTCCAGCAGGATCAAGATTAAGAGGAAAATTAGAACGACTTTTATATTCTGCGCATAGAAGAAGAGGATATCAGCCTGTTCGTGGTCCTGAAATCTTAAAAGCAGAAGCTTGGGTAAAATCAGGTCACTATGCGAACTATAAAGAAAATATGTATTTTACTTCTATAGATGATATGGAATATGGTTTAAAACCAATGAACTGTGTTGGGCATATAGAAGTATATAAAAGCGATTTAGTGTCATACAAAGATTTGCCATTAAAGTTTTTTGAATATGGTGTAGTTCATAGACATGAATTAAGTGGTGCGATGCATGGATTGTTTAGAGTAAGAGAATTTACTCAAGATGATGCGCATATCTTCTGTACTCAAGATCAAGTGAAGTCTGTTATTATAGAAGTATTAGAATTCGTAGAAAGTCTCATGAATTTCTTCGGATTTAAATATGAGATGGAAGTATCTACAAAACCTAAAAAAGCAATAGGTGATGATGCATTTTGGGAATCAACAACAAAGGGTATCAAAGATGCTCTTGATGAAAATGGATATATTTACGGCATCGATGAAGGTGGTGGAGCATTTTATGGTCCTAAAATCGATATCAAAATCACAGATGCAATAGGAAGAAAATGGCAATGTGGTACAATTCAAGTAGATATGAATCTCCCTGAAAGATTTGATATAAACTATACTACATCTGATGATACGCGAGAAAGACCAGTAATGATTCATAGAGCTATATTAGGTTCTTTTGAACGATTTATTGGTATTATGACAGAACATTTTGCAGGTGAATTTCCTTTGAGTATTGCACCAACAGGGGTAATTATTATTCCTATTGCTGATGCTCATAATGAGTATGCAAAGCAGCTAGCAAAAGAGCTTCAAATGATAGAGATAGACAGTGAAGTTTTTGATCAAAATGAAAGTCTTAATAAAAGAATAAGAATTGCAGAAAAACAAAGAGTTCCTATGATTGTGGTTGTAGGTGATGATGAAGTTGCAAACTCTAAAATCGCATTAAGAGACAGACGAAAAAGAGAACGAAGTGAGATGTCAAAAGAGGACTTCTTAAATATGTTACAATTAAACCAAGCAGGGGATAAAATTTGAGTTTCAAAAACAATAAAAAACAAGACGATACACTATTAAATGATGATATTAGATTTAAAGAAGTTAGATGTAATGCTGACGATGGTTCTTCTCATGGAATCATCACTTCAAGAGAAGCTATGGCATTAGCTGATGAAGCTGGATTGGATTTAGTTTGTATTGCACCAAATGCTAAACCACCTGTTGTTAAAATTATGAACTATGGTAAATTTAAATATCAACAAGAAAAGAAAATCAAAGAAGCAAAGAAAAATCAAAAAATTATTGTTACTAAAGAGATTAAACTTTCAGTAAAAATTGCTCAAAATGATATCGACTACAAAGTTAAGCATGCAAGAGAATTTCTTGAAAAAGGAAATCATGTAAAATTTAGAGTTTTCTTACGAGGTAGAGAGATGGCTAATCCTGCTGCTGGTGCTGAAGTACTTACAAGAGTTTGGCCAATGGTTGAAGATATTGCATCAAAAGAAAACGATCCTAAATTTGAAGGTAGATATGTAAATATGCTTGTTATTCCTCTTAAAAAAGAAAAACACTAACTATTAAACATTAAAATAAGAGATTTCATCTCTTATTTTAACTCTTCAAATTCATTTGTTTTTCCATTAAAATATTCGATGCATCCATCTTCGATTTTATAATACCATCCATGGATATCAAGTTGACCAGCTTTTACTTTTCGCAAAACTTCAGGATATGATAATAAATTTTCTAACTGTACTTTAATAGACTCTTTTTCTGTCATTCTATATATTGATTCTGTATCACTTTTATCTTTTATTTTAGAGAGTGTTATCTCTTTTGCTTTTTCTCCAAGCTCTAGCCATTTTCTTACATGTACTAAGTGTTCGGCATTGCTTAAGTCTTGATATAGTGCTTCACAGGCTCCACAATGACTATGTCCACAGATTATAATGTCTCGAACATTTAAAACACTTACTGCATACTCTATTGCAGCACTTGAACCATGAAAATCATTATCGTTCTTATACCGAGGAACAAAATTACCAATATTTCGTAATATAAACATATCCCCTGGTTTACTATCCATAATTAAATCAGGTACAACTCTACTATCACTACACCCTATAAACAATACATCAGGACTTTGTCCATATTCTACAAGATGATCAAATTTTCCTTCAAGTTTGTGAAAATATGTATCTTTAAATTTTTGATTCCCTTTAATAAGCTTACTTATCATTATATTTACCTTTTAGTATTTAGACTGCGTATTATATACAAAAGAATATAAAGAGATGGAGTAAAAGAGTATTTAAAATAAAAACAACAAAGAGAATAAAGAAATAAAAAGAGAGAAATACCTAAAAAAAGAAAAACCACCAAAAGCAGGAGTAAATTCCGGGCAAAAAAAAACATCTTAGAAGTTGGCGGCGACCTACGTTTCCACAAGG
>JBASAI010000298.1:0-1753 GCA_049650525.1 Arcobacteraceae bacterium | reverse complement strand
GTGTTATTCCAGTTATTTTTGCAAGTGCTATTTTGATGTTTCCTGCAACTATTTTACAAGGAACACAAAATGAAACTTTAATGACTATTGCTGATTATTTAAATCCAAATAGTTATACATTTAATTTTATTACATTTTTGTTTGTTGTATTTTTTGCATATTTTTATGCTTCAATTACATTCAATGCAAAAGATATTTCAGAGAATTTGAAAAAACAAGGTGGATTTGTACCCGGTATCTCTCCAGGTATGGGAACACAGAAATTACTCAATGATGTAGCAAGTAGACTGACATTTTGGGGTTCTATTTATTTAGGCCTTATAGCTACTGTTCCTTGGCTAATTGTTAAAGCAATGGGAGTGCCATTTTTCTTTGGTGGAACTGCTGTTTTAATTGTAGTACAAGTTGCTATTGATACAATGAGAAAAATAGAGGCACAACAATATAATGACAAATATAACACTCTTAGTGCGACAGGTTTATAAGTAATTATGGCTATTCCATTAAGAAAAAAAACAGATATAGAAAAACTTCGTATAGCTGGTCAAGCAGTTGGTGCAACACTTAATTATCTTGAACAAAATGTAACGGCTGGTATGACACTTTTAGAAGTGGATGCTATGGGAGAAAAATTTTTAAGAAATTTAGGTGCACGACCTGCATTTAAAGGACTTTATGGTTTTCCTAATGCTGTTTGTACATCTTTAAATGAAGTTGTGATTCATGGTATGCCTGATGATACAATTTTAAAAGAGGGTGACATTTTAGGACTTGATATTGGTAGTGAAATTGACGGTTGGTATGGTGATGCAGCTATTACTATGCCAATTGGAAAGATTAGTAAAGAAGATGAAGCACTTATAGCTTGTAGTAAAGATGCTTTATATCATGCGATTGATAGTATCAAAGAAGGTATGAGATTTAAAGAATTAAGTTTGATTCTTGAAGAATTTATCACAGGAAGAGGATATGTTCCTTTAGTGAAGTTTTGTGGACATGGTATAGGGCGAGAGGCTCATTGTGATCCAGAAGTACCAAACTATCTTGATAGTCCAAATCCTAAACAAGGTCCTAAGATTAAAAATGGAATGATTTTTTGTCTTGAACCTATGATATGTCAAAAAGATGAAGAGCCCGTAATTGACGAGAACGATAAATGGTCTGTACGAAGTATGGATGGTTTGAGAACAAGTCATTATGAGCATCAAGTTGCTATTGTAAATGGCAAAGCTGAAATACTCACAAAACTATAAGGAATTTTAAATGGCAAAAGATGATGTAATCGTTGTTGACGGTAAAGTGAAAGAAGTTTTACCAAATGCAACTTTTAAAGTAGAACTTGATAATGGTCATGTAGTTTTGTGTCATATATCAGGAAAAATGAGAATGCACTACATCAAGATTCTTTTAGGTGATACTGTAAAAGTAGAAATCACTCCTTATTCTTTGGATAAGGGAAGAATTACTCATAGATATAAATAAAATATCTTTGATTTATAAGAAAGGGAGAAGTTTTAAAACTTCTCCCTTTTTTTATGTCAAATTTCTTCTAAGAAACTTTTTTCTGTTCTAAATTTATTCTTTCTTCTAACTTTTGTTTTTGATCAATCAAGAACATAATATTCTCTCTTAATGCTTTTCTATCTTGGTAAGAATCAATAATAAACTCATACAATTTTGGTCTATTTTGTTTCCAGTTATGTAAAGTTGTTTTATTTACTTCAAGATCACTTTCCATTTTCCGTAAACTAGG
>JBASAI010000297.1:0-2860 GCA_049650525.1 Arcobacteraceae bacterium | reverse complement strand
GGTTTAGACCTATCATAAAACACAAATAAAGGAAAAAAATTATGAAAAAAACACTCTCAAAAATAACACTAAGCTTATTACTTGTAAGTTCAACTGCTTTTGCAGATAAAGAGAAAGTAAGCTTACTTTTAGACTGGTTCGTCAATCCTGACCACGCAGCAATAATCATCGCACAACAAAAAGGTTTTTTTGAAAAAAACAATCTAGATGTAGAAATCATAGAACCAGCAGACCCTTCAATGCCACCTAAATTAGTAGCTGCAAAAAAAGCACACTTAGCTGTTGATTATCAACCACAACTTCAAATGCAAGTAGCCCAAGGTTTGCCATTGGTTAGAATTGCTACTTTGGTAAACTCTCCACTAAATAGTTTAGTAGTACTAGAAACAAGTGAAATAGAAAAAATAGAAGATCTAAAAGGTAAAAAAGTAGGATATTCAGTAAGTGGATTTGAAACTGCACTATTAGATTCTATGTTAAAGTCTGTAAATTTATCTGCAGATGATGTAGAACTTATCAATGTAAACTGGTCTTTATCTCCATCATTGATGAGTGGTCAAGTTGATGCTGTTATAGGATCTTTTAGAAACTTTGAGCTCAATCAACTACAAATAGAAAATCAAAAAGGAAGAGCCTTTTTTCCTGAAGATTATGGAGTTCCAAAATATGATGAGCTTGTAGTTGTAGCAAATAAAGAAACACTCTCAAAAGAGAAATATAAAAAATTTGTAATCTCTTTACAAGAAGCTACAAAATATTTAAAAGAAAATCCTAAAAAATCTTGGGAAGCTTTTGTAAGCTATAAACCAAAAGAGCTAAACAATGAGCTCAATCGTCTTGCGTGGAGTGATACTTTACCATATCTAGCAAACAATCCTGCTATATTTGACAAAGCTGTATATACTCAAATGGCTGAGTTTATGAAAGAAAATAAACTTATCAAAACGGTACCAAATTTAGATGAATATGCACAAGAGCTATTGAAATAAGAGAAATAGATGCAATCAAACAATTTACAAAAGCTAAGAGAAAAAAGCCCATTAATACACAATATCACAAATATAGTTGTGGCAAATTATACAGCCAATGGATTATTGAGTCTTGGGTGTTCCCCTATTATGTCAAATGCTATTGAGGAGATGGATGAGATACCAGCTCTCTCTCAAGCTTTAGTTATAAATATAGGAACACTTACAAGCCAAACAGTACAATCTATGCTAAAAGCAGGAAAAAGTGCCAATAAACATAATGTGCCAGTTGTACTTGACCCTGTGGGAGTTGGAGCAACTACATTTAGACAAGAGACTGTAAATACTCTTTTAAGTGAGATAAAATTTGATTTAATTAGAGGAAATATAGGTGAGATTGCTCATTTAGCTCAAGCCAATTGGTGCTCAAAAGGTGTAGATGCTGGAAGTGGAGAGGCTGATTTATCACAAATAGTGAAAGATGTGGCTTTGGAGTATGATTGTATCGTTTCTATGAGTGGAGAGGTTGATCATATAAGTGATGGGAAACAAGTAGCTAAAATATACAATGGATCAGCACTTTTTCCTAAAATTACAGGTTCAGGGTGTCTTTTAAGTGCTGTTTGTGGGGCGTTTTTGACTTTAGATACAGATAGTTCAAATAGATTTAATCTTATTGTAAGTGCTTGTACTTCGTATGCGATCGCAGGTGAAATTGTACAGGAAAAGTTAAGTGATACGCAAACAGGACAATTTTATGTTGGGTTGCTCGATAGTTTAGCAAAACTAGATGATAAAACTGTAGAAAAATATGCCAAAATAAGTTATAACTAATTTGTAAAGAGAGGAAAATGATGAGTAAAATAGCACAAGCGTTAAGTATAGCGGGTTCTGATAGTGGTGGTGGAGCTGGTATTCAAGCAGATTTGAAAACTTTTCAAGAAAGAGGAGTTTTTGGTACAACCGCAATCACTGCAATCACTGCACAAAATACAACAGGTGTATTTGATATACATCCAATACCACTTCAAACTATAGACTCACAGATCAAAGCTATAGCAGATGATTTTGATATCAAAGCTTTTAAAATCGGTATGTTGGGAAATGTTGAAGTGATACAATGTGTTTCAAAAAATATTCAAAAATATGATTTTGGGTATTTTGTGTTAGATCCAGTGATGATTTCAAAAGGTGGAGTCTCACTTATAGAGCAAAATGCTATAGAAGCTTTGAAAAATGAGCTTATACCTTTTTGTGATATTATCACTCCCAATATACATGAAGCGAAAGCTTTAACAAATATTGAGATAATAGATAAAAAAAGTGCCAAAAAAGCAGCTTTAATTTTACAAGAGATGGGTGCAAAAGTGGTCGTTATAAAAGGTGGCTATACAGATGATAGTTCAAGTACGCTTTGTGAAGATTGGGTATTTACACAAGATGAAGAGTTTACATTAAGTTCTCCTAGATTTGATACAGCTCAGACACATGGAACAGGGTGTACTTTTAGTGCGTGTATCACTGCCGAGCTTGCAAAAGGAAACAGTATAAAACAAAGTATCCTCTTAGCAAAAGAGTATATAAGTGCTGCTATTAGTCATCCTTTAAATATAGGCGCTGGTCATGGTCCAACAAATCATTGGGCATATGCTCATAAAAATCAATAGAAAATTTAAATGATAGATAAAATAAAAAACTTTTTGAAGAATTTTGGACCAGGTATTATCATGGCTTCATCAGCTATTGGTGGCTCTCACATCATCGCTTCTACACAAGCTGGGGCATATTATGGTTATCAATTAGCACTCTTTATTATCTTAGTAAATCTATTAAAATATCCATTTTATAGAATCGCTTTTGACTATAGTACCATTCATAATAAAACATTACTT
>JBASAI010000296.1:0-2212 GCA_049650525.1 Arcobacteraceae bacterium | reverse complement strand
GGGTATACGAATGTGATACAAACATCTGTTGATCTAATACTCCCATAGAATCTATAACATGTCCTAAATAAAAATCATGCAAGACTACTGTTCCTTGATATTTTGCTAATAAATCAAACATATATTTATGAAAATGTGAGTTTCCAAAATGGTAAAGTTTTCTTTGGTATTTACTCACATTATCTTCAAAATAATCTATCGTCTCAAGGGAGTATTTTTCAAGTATATCTTTATCGATACTATTCATATCTTCCACAATAATATCAATATCGTAATAATCACTCAAATAAGATAGAAGCTCTAAACTATAATCTGCAATTCCACTTCTTTGAGGTGGCATTGGTGAAAAATATGCCAGTTTTTGCTTCATGTTTTCTTTTTGAATAAGTGGAGCTTTTTGATTTTGTATAAAGGATTCAAAAGCTTGGATTGCTTTTTTGGCACTTTGATCCCATGAAAATTTTTCACATTGTTTTTCGCCGTGCGAGATGAGCCGTTTTCTAAAACTTTCATCTGTTAAGATTTGTTCTATTTTTTGTGACATTTTATTATCATTGAGAGAATCAAAGAGTGCATCTTCAAGTCCTATAACCTCTGGTAAACTAGATTTATCAGAAGCTATCACAGGTGCTCCACAATGCATTGCTTCTAACGCTGGCAAACCAAAACCTTCATGCCACGAAGGGAAAATAAAAGCTTTACAAAGATTGTATAAAACGATGAGATCATCTTCTTTTATGTATCCTGTGAAAATAAGCTCTTCTTCTTTGAGTCCAAGAGATTTTGCAAGTGTATTTAAAGTTTTTCTTTGTTCATCATTTATGGAACATACAATAGCTAACTGGTGTTCGTTTCTAATAGATAAAGAGAGTAAAGCATAAGAACGGATAAGCCCTTCGATATTTTTTCTATGATCGATTCCACCTGTATACATCAAAAAATCTTTTGTTAGTTTATATCTGAGTAAAACATCTGATTGAAGTTGTGCTGAAATATCTATTTTTTGAAACTGTTCATCTGCTGCTGTTCCTATATTGATCACTTTTTCACAAGGTGTGTTTAGGTATTTTATGGCTTCATTTCTTGATGAGTCTGATATGGATAATAATAAATCTGCTTTTTGTAAATGTGTAATTTTTTCTCTATACCATCGATTTACATCTACATTATCCAAATAAGGTGAAGAGTGAATCAAAGGGATAAGATCATATAAAACTACTGCTGTTGGTATATTGTATTTCATCAACCCAATGCTTGTAACTGCATCATCCATCAAACCTTCAAATAAGCTTGTGATAAAAACCATATCTGGATTGAGACTTGCTAAAAATGTTTCTCTTAAATATTGGGCATCTTTTCTTTTTGTGTCGTTATTTGCATCTATAAAAGAGACATTTAGGGGAGCATCCCAAACATAGATATTTTTTTCAGCAATAAAGTCTTGTAATTCTTCTTTTATCAAAGCAATATTTTCTTGGAATAAGTTTGAAAGGACGATAAGAACTTGATGATCTTTTTTATTTTTTAAAATAGCTTTTGTGATGGATAGTGAGTACCTTCCTATACCTCTATTTCTACTTCCTGTACTTTGATTACCTTGTAAATCAATTATAATTTTCACTAAGAGTCCTTATGTTTTTTCTGTAAGTTTCTGAGCTGAGTATAAATGCCATTGGCTCGTATTGATAATTCTGTTATGTGGGGTACAGATTCCTTAGGATTTTGTATTTCTAAAAGTTTTCTCCTGAGTTTTGGAAACCTATTAAGTAGTTGTATAACAAATCGTTTTAGTTTTGGGTGAGCAACGATATAGTTTTTTAGTTTCATTAAAATCTTCACTAAAACTCGTCTTGGTCTACTGTTAGGGGCAAATCTAATCCAACTTATTATACCAACTTTGAACCATTTTAAAAACTTTTTAAAATCCCGTAATGGTTTTGTGATTTTCCATGAGTTACTGAGAAGTAAGGCAGTATAATTTTCGTTTAATTGTATAACCTCATCTTGGGCTTGTGTCGCTTTTTTTTGGGCTTCTGTCGCTTTTTCTTGGGCTTGTGTCGCTTTTTCTTCTAAACGAACCAAACGACTTTCAAACTTACTTGTCAAACAATGTAAAGATAAGCCAAAATCTTTGTTGAATATCTCATCAAATTGATCAATGATCTCACAAGAAGCATCTTTTTGTGCAATCACAGCATAATCTGGGCTTACC
>JBASAI010000295.1:0-9695 GCA_049650525.1 Arcobacteraceae bacterium | reverse complement strand
GTATTGTATTGGTACTTGAAGATAATGCTCGTCGATAAAGTGCATTTGCTCGTGCTAACAACTCTTTGAAACTAAATGGCTTACTCATATAATCATCCGCCCCAACAGTCAAACCCATAACCTTATCATCGATATCATCTTTTGCTGTCAGCATAATAATTGGAGTAACGATATCTTTTTTCCGCAATGAGTCTAAGACCTCAATTCCATTTTTTATAGGAAGCATCCAATCTAAAAGAATCATATCATAGCTATTTGTAAGAGCTAAATACTCCCCAGTTTCCCCATCTAAAGCTGTATCTATGATATACTCTTCTTCTTCAAAACCTCTCTTTAAAACAGCCAGTATATTTTCATCGTCTTCTATAATTAAAATTTTCATATTAAACAACCTCGATTTCTAATTCTAGAGTGATATCAAACTGCTCTTTGACTTTTGTTTGTGCTAATTGTATGAGTTGCATCGCTTCAGAGAAAGTACCATCGCCTAAATTGATCAGAAAATTAGCATGCTCTTTACTAAATGCCATTTGCCCTATTTCATATCCTTTTAAGCCCACCGACTCGATCAAAAAACCTGCACTTTGTGTCGGTGGATTTTTAAAACAGCTTCCTGCACTTGGCATATTTGGTTGATTGTCTCGCATTTGATTAAATACTTTTTGTTGCTCTTGATCATATCCTCGCTCTATTTCAAAAACGATTTCATAAATGATCCCACCTATTTTGGTATGTCGATACGAATGTTCAATATCTTTTTTCAAAATCACACCATCTTGAGTGGTGATGCTATGTAAGTAGTTGAAAATCTCCCACTTTTTGAGTCCAGCATTCATCTTCGTTAAACCACCTATATTTCCAGGAAGTTTCGCAAGGAGTTCAAAATGTGCGATATCATGTTTACGGCAATATGTCAGAAGTTTTCCACTTGTTGTAGCAGCTCCCACAACCAATAAACCTTTTTCTTCTTTGATATAATCAAACTTTTTACCTAATATAGCTATTTTGGGAGCATCATCTGAGATCAATAAATTATTTCCTCGACCTAATATTTTGTACTCGCTATAATCTTTTATTTCATCTATAACAAGTACTTCATACTCTTTGCCAATATGAATCGAGGTGTATTTTTTAAAATCTATCGTTTTTATCATTTAGCACATAATCTATTTATCTGAAATATCGATATCTATGCCACGATTTAAAAGTTCAGTTTGTCGAGGACCTAAATAGTCAAGATAAGAACTAAAATTTTTATACTCTTTTTGACTTACAAATCGAAACTGCTCTTTAAAATGAAAACTATATAAAAGTGCATCGATTCGAGATCGCTCTACTTTATCATCAAACAACAATACCCCAGGTCTATAATCCAAAGCCAGATCTTTTGCCCACTGTTTTGCTGTTGTAGTTTTTCCAGATGGTGTGATGATCTTTTTTGTAGATTCAGTATCAAATCGTACAATAGTAAATTTACTCATCTCTTTAATCACTTCTTTATTTTTCAAAGTAGTATTATGAAGATATTCACACTGAGTACAACTTCCATCTTCAAAGATCACAGCCAATGGTCCACTAATAGTAGATAAGTCATCAATATTTTTAAATAAAGCATTGTCTTTTAAAGTATACAAAGTTTTGTTTTTTACTTTTTCAACATACTCTGCCATTGTCATATTTTTGTATTCTTTGTTTTTTACAAAATCTAAAATATGCTTGAAGTTTGTAGCTGATCTATAGCCATTTACTCGTGCTACAATTTTATTAGTATGATCTAAAAATATAATCGTAGGCGTATACTGTACATTTAAATGCTCCGCATACTCTTTTTCAGTCATCGTCAACTCTTCAGAAACAACAATCTCCTTGCTTCCTCGTATATCGATACCAATCACATCAAAGTTATCTTCAATATATGGCTGTTGTTTTGCACCTATTACAAAGTTATCATCAAGCATCTTTGTACAATACGGACAAAATTGAAGTGTCATAAAAAGCATCACATGTTTATTTTCATCAGCTGCTTCTTCTACATCATCTTGAAACTCCATAAAGCTTTCTTTGAACCATTCAGGCATACCGTGCTCTGATCCCCCTGTAAAGTTTCCTTTTGAAGTTGTATTTGCGTATAAACTACCCAAAACAAAAGAAAATAGAATTACGAGCTTCAGTAGTGTAGATTTATTTTTTTGCATAAGTTTTCCTTTTATATGTTTGAAAGATTAAATTTATTTAGTATATACTCTTTGGATTAAAAAAAGCTAAAAGTAAAGGAAAATACTAGAGTATTAAGAATTTCTCAATTCTTCATACTCACTAGGGATAAGATAGTTTTGAGACTTGATAAGTTCATCATAAAAACCATGCTCAAATCCTAAACTATAGAGTTTATCCAATGCCTTATATTGTAACTCACTCAATTCAATAGAGTCATCATTTGCATACAGATTTAGATATGTTTGTAAAGTTTCATGATCAACTCGAATCAAATCTCTCTCGATGAGCATATCGGATAATAAAAGTTTATTATCATTCGCTACTCTTACAGCTTTTATAAGTGTATTTTCATAGTCAATCGCTTTATTTAAAGGGATGCTTCTTCTCAAACACATACCACCTAAAGGCAATGGTAGCTCTTTTCCAGCTAACTCTTGCCAGATATCCCAAAGCTCGATTTCTACTTCAAGTTTCTCATCATAATTCAAAATTGATTCGTGGATCAGAACTCCAGCATCAACGACACCATCTAGAACTGCTTGTTCTATCTCAAGAAAATTCATATATGTGATGCGTGCATCTGGATATTTTATTTTAAACAAAAGTGCATTTGTAGTGTATTGACCACTCAAGGCAACTTTAAAGTTTCTTTTTAAAACTTTTCCTTTTTGCTTTACGATTTTTGGACCGTATCCATTTCCAAAACTTACAGCAGTTTTTAAAAGTGCAAAATCTTTTTTTACAAAAGGATAAAGTGCAAAACTAATCGCACAAATATCGTATTCACCTCTAAGTGTCGCTTGATTGAGTGTTTCGATATCTAATGCTAGATTATCAAACTCAGTGTCTTTTAGTGTAACCCATCCGAACTTAATCGCATAGTACATAAAAATATCATCCGCATCAGGAGAATGCGCAACCAAAATTTTATTCATTTTTGTCCTTCATTAAAAATGACAGTTTACCTTATTGTTGATTGAAATTATATTAATTTATACACTTCTGTTATCATCTTGCGCCTACTTTTAAAAGCACCACTTTGATCGTTTTCATTACGATAACAAAATCAGCCCACAATGACCAATTTTTGATATACCATATTTCTAATTCATTGCGTTCTTTAAAGGTCAATGTATTTCTACCACTTACTTGCCAAAGCCCTGTAATTCCAGGTTTTACTTTCAAGATAAATTGTTTATTTTTTCCAAGTTTTTGCGATTCGTTCAACATATAAGGTCGAGGTCCTACAAGGCTCATATCTCCTCTAAATACATTGATCATTTGGGCGAGTTCATCCAACGATGTTGATCGAAGAAACTTTCCGACTTTTGTAATCCTTGGATCGTTTTTATACTTATGATAAATTTCATAATATTCTACTTCATCAGGATTTTCTTGCAGATACTTTTCCAAAATATCTTGACTGTTTTCATACATTGTTCTGTATTTATAACATTTGAAATCTATATTATCTTTTCCTAGCCTCTTTTGTTTAAAAAACACTTTCCCTTTAGAATCAGCTTTTATCAGTACAACTATCAAAATATGTATCATCAAAAAAAGTGGAGAGATAAGTAATACCATCACTTTGTCAAAAATACTTTTGATCAAAATATTACTTTGTAATAAAAGTTTATTTTCGATTTGTATAGTGTTGTATCGTATATTTGAATACTCCATTATATTTGAATGTGCAAAATTAATATCTTGCATATACGGGATCACATACAGCTCTTTTGTGAGACTAAGATACTTTATGATTGTTTGATTTATCTCTTTTGCACTACTATTTTTAGAGGTGATAATCACGCTATCATAGTTTTTTTTTGTATATTTTTGACCAATATACCAGTTTTTTGTAAATTCTTTTTGAAAGACTTCTACTTGATTTTCATCACCTACAACTAAAGTTTTTCGTTTAAAAAAATCAAAACTATATAAAACTCTTTTGATAAGTCGTTTACTTATAGGAAGAAAAATAGTCCCTAACACAAAATACATAACTATAAATATTCTAGAATATTCCAAATTTGTTTGACTTAACGCTAAAACAGATAATACAAGCACAAAACCTATAGAAAAAGCTTTTATGATTTTGTAGGTTTCTTGCCAAAAATCAAAATGAAAATTATATATTCTTTCATAATATAAAAGTCCTATAATGATCACAATCACAAAGCTAAAATCATTTAACAATAACTCCTCAAAATGAGGTATTGCAAAATCATTCATACTACTTCGTAAAAAAAGAATACAATAAAAAATCCCAATCAAAGTAAAAATGTCTACTATGATTAGGATTGATTTTAAGATATATTTATTCATATCAACTTTTTTTGATGATATCGTCTATTTGACTTAATTTTTCTATATCATTATTAAGAATTAAATAATCAACATACACCTGAATAAACTCTTGAATATTTTTAGTATACTCATACTTGATCTCAAAAACTTTACTTTTTGCATCATAGAGATCTATAGAACTTTTCAGACCATTATCATATCCTTGTAAGATAAAATCTAGGTATGATTTTGAGGAAATCAATGCTTCTTTATAGACATCAACACTTCGTATAGAAGTATTAAGTAAAGATAACAATTCATCGTATCGTAATGATAAATCTTTTTTTACCACTTCCAAATCCTCATAAGATGCTTTTTGATTTATTTGAGATGATGTTACTCTTGATGATGTATATCCTCCAGAATAAAGAGGTATATTTAACTTTATAGACCATCTCAAACTATTTTCATAGTCAGTAGTTTCAGAATCAGAATCAAATAGTGTATATCGAGCATCAAAATCAAGTGTAGGATAGTGCCCACTTTTTGCATTTTGTATCTCTAAATTTAACAATTTAATCGTTTCATTTGATTGAATATATTCTAAATTATTTTCGAGATAAGTATCAGCATCTTGAGACAAATCATCATCATTGATCAAAGAACTAATCTCAAAATTTTCAAAATCTATCTTTGGCAATTGTATATCTTCTAAGTTTGTAAGTTGTTTGAGTTTCAAGAGATATGTTTTGAGTAATTTTTCTTCTTTAATAAGATCTATTTTTGATCGACTTACTTCGACTTTAGATTCTAAAAGATCCATTTTACTTGAAATAGTAAGCTTATATCTTTTTTGTATCGCTTCAAGTTTTTGTTCGTTGTGTCCCAAATAAGCTTTGAGAAGATCGATTTTATTTTGAGAGTTCAATGCTATCATATATGCTTTAAAAACTTCTTGTGAGAGTTCTTGTTTTTCCCTTTGAAGTTGCACTTCTGACAAATAGACTCTTTTTCGCTCTAAGGCTATTTTAGTTGTTGTTTCATGATTATAAATACTTTGTCGTAGTGCTAAAGTATAATCAAGAGATCTTTCTAGTTCATTAGTACCAGGATTATATGATGCGTTATTATTTGTTTCATAATCAAAAGTATTATAATCAACCGTAAAATCAACTTGTGGATAATATTTTGAAGACCATTGATTTAAGTCTTCTTTTTTTGCATCTATTTGCAAGGTACTTGATTTTATAGTATTCGCATTTTCTAGTGCAAGAGTATATGCTTGTGATGGATATAAAACATTAGCATACAGTGAGTTGACACTCACTATACACAATATTAAAAGTTTATTCTTCATTAAAACCCCTTGTCACCATATCGGTAAATGGTTTTAAGAAATAACTAAGAGGTGTTCTCTCTCCAATACTTATCATAACCTCAGCTGGCATACCAGAGATAAGATTAAATCCATACTCTTTTAACTCCTTTTTCCCTTCAGGAGTAACTTCGATTTTTGCTTCATAATATGGATTTCCAGAAACTTCATCAATAAAACTATCAGCTGAAACATAAACCACTTTCCCTTGAATAACATGCGCTTGTTTTAAATTAAATGCAGAAAACCGCACATCTGCAAGAAGTCCAGGGACAACTTTATCAATATCTGTAATTTGCACTTGCGCTATAACTATTAGTTGTGAATCTTTAGGTATAATATCCAAGATATCTGATCCTGGAGATAAAACACTATCAACTGTTGTCATACTTAAACCATTTATTACCCCATCTATTGGTGCTACTATATTGGTTCTTTGTAGAGAATCTTCTATTACAATAAGTTGTTCTTTTAACTTTGCAATCTCAGCACTTGTATTTGCGATATCACCCTCTACGCTATTTTCTTCCCTTTGAAGTTCTCGGATTCTTAATTTATCTACTAATCTTTGTTTGTAAAGTTCATTCCATTCTGAAATTTCTTCTGCTAAAGAAGCTAATCTTTTCTCTTTACTATCAACTAGTGAAGTGTACCCCTCAATCTGTTTGTTTATCTGTTCGATTTGACCTTTTAATTGAGTATCTTTAAATTTTAAAAGAAGATCTCCCTTTTTTACAAAGTCACCATCTTTTACAAAAACGGCATCTACAATCCCACCTTCAAGATATTGTATTGTTTTTTTATCTAAATCTGCAGATACTTTCCCTACGGCAACAGATGATGTTGCAAGTGGAGCATAGTAACTCCATCCACCTAGAATAACAAACACTACAAAAATAACAGAGAGTCCGAAAGTTATTACTAAAGATGCATCATTTGATGGCATTGATATTTTTTTATTTTCCATGTTCATCCTTAACTACCTGGTTTACCAAGAGATATTTTTGGTTGTTGTGCTTGTATTTTTGGTTGTTGTGCTTGTCTTTTAGCTGCATTCGCTTCAGATATTTTCGCCATCACTTCTTTTGTGTTTCCATATAATTCCAGCGTACCATCTTTTATAACAGCTAGTTTATTTGTTGTCTGTAAGATACTTGGTCGATGTGTAATGATCACAACCGTAGTCCCTTGCTCTTTTAATTGTTTCACAGCTTGAACAAGTGCTAGTTCCCCTTGATCATCAAGGTTTGAGTTTGGTTCATCTAAAACTATTAAAACTGGATTATCATAAAGTGCTCTTGCGAATCCTATTCGTTGTCTTTGCCCACCTGAGAGTGATTCTCCTCCAACACCTATGATCGTGTCATAACCATCAGGAAGTCTTAAAATCATCTCATGCACACCTGCTTTTTTTGCAGCGTCTACCACTTTTTTAGAATCTACCTCTGTAAATCTAGCAATATTTTGACTTATAGTACCTTCAAAAAGTTCTATATCTTGAGGTAAATAACCTACAAATTTTCCTAGTTCTTGTTTATCCCATTGATATATATCAGCTTTATCTAGTCTAGCTTTCCCTTGAACTAATGGCCAAAGTCCAAGAATAATTCTTGCTAAAGATGACTTACCAGCAGCACTTGGTCCTATAATACCAACAACATCCCCTACATCAATTTTCATTGAAATACCTTTTATAGATGGTTGTTTTGCATTTGGTGGAACTACTACAACTTGTTCTAAAATAACTTCACCTTTAGGATCTGGTAATCGCATATAATCTTTATCTTTTGGGAACTCTTCTAAAAGTTCATCAAGTCTTGAATAAGAATTTCTAGCACTACTAAAACCTTTCCAGCTATTTGTTAATAAATCTAAAGGCGCTAGTGCTCTACCCATAATAATAGATCCTGCAATCATCATACCAGCACTTACTTCCATATGAATTGCTAAGTAAGCACCCACCCCTAACATAAGTGATTGAAACATCATTCTTGTTGTTTTAGAAACATTTGACCAGATACCAGCTTTTGCACTTGCCTCATTTTGGGCATTTAAAAAAGTATAATACTTCTCTTCCCATTTATCTCTAATACAATTTTTCATCCCCAACGCATTTACAACTTCGGCATTTCGTAAATTTGAGTCTACAAAAACTGTAGATGCTCTATTTGCTTGATTTGCTTCAGCTAATTTTGTTTTTGTTGAGTATTCGTTTATAATTGTAAAACAAAGTAATACAATAGCAGCAAAAATCGCAAAATAACCAAATACTGGGTGAAAGAAAAATAATACTGCTATATAAATAGGTATCCAAGGTGCATCAAAAAAAGCAAAAACACCATTTCCTGTCATAAATTGTCGTACTTGTGTCAAATCACCCAACGGCATCGATGTTGCTTTTCCTGGGTGCTTATTTGCTAATTCAAACAAACTATCAAATACTCTTTGACTCAAGATACTATCAAGTTTGTTCCCTATTCGTATCAATACTTTTGATCTAACTATCTCCAAAAGTGACATAGTGATAAATAGAACAACAACGATTAATGTCAACATAATAAGGGTATCTTCACTTCTACTTGTGATAACTCTATCATATAACTGTAACATATACAATGGGGGAACGAGCATAAGTAAGTTTACAAAAAAACTAAAAAAACCAACCATTATAAATGACTTTTTTGATTGCATTATTGCATTTTTCAACTCTTTGGTACTTGCTGCTTGTTTATTTGCTTTTTGTGCCATATAGCATCCTTTTGTTTATTTTTGTCTTTGGTTCGATAAATTAAAAAGTGTTTGAATATGATCTAAAGATTTAAGATGTGCATCAATAAAAGTCAAAATTCCTCTTCGTGCCCATGAAGCTAAAATATCATCACTTAACGCATGAAGTTTTTCTTTATCGACAATTTTAAAACCATTTACAAGTGTTTTTTTCTCTTCACCCTCACCTACTGAGATATCTCTATCATCTAGTATTCCACTTTTTGCAATCTCTTTAACAATCTCTTGTGTCATATAAACATACTTTTCATTGTCACTTAAAAATTTGATCGCATTTTCTAAAAGTTCTGATTGTTCACCATCTTTTTTGAAAAGTTGTTTTCCTTTTGATTTTGAAACTAAAGAAGAATCTTCATCTATCATGATCACTTTTTGGTCTTTATTATCTTTTACAGAAGCCATTGCAAATGGATATTTTCGTAATGCAACAGGTACATAATTTGTGATCCATTTTCCCTCGTCATTTACAGCTAGGTTTCCATTTCCTAGTGATACGATTGAGATAAGTTTTGGTGATTCTTCATTGCTTGTAAATACTACAGGAAAAGTTTTCCCTACATTTTCAACTTCATTAAGCATCACTGGTACTGATGGCATATCTTTCGCAAAAAACAAGTCCTCCATTGCTGAAACTTTTAAACTCTTGTGTTTTTGCTTGTCTAATACTTGTAAATTTTTGTACATTTTTGTTTCCTTTTGTTGTATTTGTTTTTTTGGTCTTCCTCTTTTTTGTGCTAAAAGAATCAATCCAAGTTTATCTTCTAAGTTTTTGATATACTCTTTTGAAGCTGTTAGTTTTTGCTTTAAAACAGCATTTAAAATAAAAGCGTCTTTTTCTTCGGTGTGTTGATCAAAAAAAACTTTATAGTCTGCTATTCTTTCTTTTTGGGTAAAGCCTAGCTTTTTATATTTGTCATGATACACAACAATATCATCTGTGCAATCAAATAAATTTTTATTTTTACTTGAATATTGTGTATCAACTCTTCTTTCAATAAAAGACATCACATCAAAAAGGTATCTTTCAGAC
>JBASAI010000294.1:0-3475 GCA_049650525.1 Arcobacteraceae bacterium | reverse complement strand
CAAATTTGGAGCCAATGACTTAGGAAGTACTATGATGGAAGAAAATGTAGTAAGCGCCGCAGGTGCAGCAAACACAATGAATCAAAATGAGATGATTGATCTTATTCGTGATATTGGTGAAAATCCTGCAAAACGAAATACAGCATATGATATCCTAGAAAGATTTTAATATGCTTTTATCAAAATTTTCTAAGCTTTTTATTTTAATATTTTTTATAACACAAGGGATAATGATGGCAGCCACATTAAAAGAGATTCAAAACCAAGAGACAAGTATTCCAGTAATATTTGAAAAAAATGACACATTACCAATTTTTAATCTTCAATTAGTTTTTCAAAATAGCGGATATATAAATGATGCAGATCTTGCGGGTATCACAAATCTAACAGCTAAAATACTCAATGAAGGTACAAAAAAAGATGGTGCTATTGAGTATGCAAGAAATTTAGAAAACAATGCAATATCTATCCATACTTCAACAGGGTTTGAAACATTTGTAATAGAAATTAGTTCTTTGAAAAGTGAGTATAAACTAGCACTTAAATATTTAACTCAATTACTCAATGATCCAAATATTTCACAAGATACTTTAGATAAAATCAAACTTTTAGAACTTAGTAGACTGCAACAAAAAGAAAATGATTTTGATTATATTGCATCAAAGAACTTAAAAAAGTTACAATATAAAGGAACACCATTAGAGTATACTAGCAAAGGTGAAATTGAGCATATTGAAAAAATTACTTTGGAAGATGTTAAACAAAAACTAGATTCAATTCTGAACTTGAATAATCTCATAATTGTTGTAGGTGGAGATTTAACAATAAAAGAGTTTAAAAATGATATTCAAGATACACTAAATCTTATCAAACCTCAAGAAAAAACAACATTTTCAAAGATTAATATCTCACGATCTATACAAGAAAAAGTGACAAAGAAAGAGACAGAACAATCGTATATCTATTTTTCAAGTCCTTTTGATATAAATTCTGATTCAAAAGAAAGCTATAAAGCAAAAGTTGCGTCGTTCATTTTAGGTGGAAGCGGTTTTGGAAGTCGTTTGATGGAAGAGATACGAGTCAAAAATGGTCTTGCATATAGTGCTTATGGACAGATAGTCAACACCAAATCTCATGCTCATTTTACGGGATATCTTCAAACAAAACTTGACAATACAACAAAAGCGAAAAAAATGGTGAAACAAATCGTAAAAGATTTTGCAAAAAATGGAGTAACAAAAAAGGAGCTTCAAGCTGCAAAAAACTTTTTAATGGGAAGTGAACCATTACGAACAGAAACTTTTTCTCAGAAACTCAATCGTGCTTTTCATTTGTACTATAGAAATCAAACATTTGATTATCCTAAAAAAGAGTTAGATATGATTAATGCACTCACAGTGAAAGACTTGAATGAGTTTATACGAAATCATCAAGAAATAACACAACTTTCATTTTCAATAGTTACTCAGTAATTATCGAAAATTTCAATATCAGATAAATAAGGAATAAATAAAATGAAGAAAATCATACTTTCATCAATAGTAGCAATAAGTCTCGCTACTTCAATCCACGCAGATTTTATAGGTGCAGAAGCAGGTTATGCTATTTGGAACTCATCTCTTTCAGGTGATATACAAAAAGGTAATGGAACATTAGACTTTGAAAATGACTTAGGTTATGGAAGTAGTGAAACAAATAGTTTTATGTGGGCATACATAGATCATCCACTACCTCTTTTACCAAACTTTAAAATACAAAAAACAAATTATTCTGATGATGCTTCTGGTAGATTAAATAAAAATGTAACTTTTGATAATCAAAACTTCACAATGAATGAAAATGTTTCGAGTTCAATCACACTTGATCAAGTTGATTTCATTCCATACTGGAGAATTCTTGATAACTGGGTAAATTTAGATATCGGTTTAAATATAAAAATGATTGATGGAAATATTAAAGTTTCATCAAAAGACGCTGTTAAACCTACTGATAGTGATTTTAATGTTATTTTACCTATGCTCTACACAAAAGCAAGATTTGATTTACCTTTGACAGGATTAAGTCTTGAAGCGGATGCCAGTTATGTAAGTTATGATGGAAATAAATTTTCAGATTTAAAAGCTGGTATCGTATATGAAACGACTATTGGTCTTGGTGCAACAGTTGGTTATCGACAGCAAAAAATTACTTTAGATGATATTGATGATGTTTATGGAGACCTTACTATCAAAGGTGCTTATGCTGGAATATTCTACCACTTTTAATCATTTTTAAATACAAATTAGATACAATCTTAGCATATAATTACAAGGATTTTATTTGCTACGATTTGCACCTAGCCAAACAGAAGATATCAAAATAGACAGCTTGCGAGTTGCACTTTTTCATCATATCTTATCAAAAACGCAAAATGAAGAACTGATCATCAGAATCGCGGATACTCAAAAAGAGAAGAATATCGAAAATAAAGATAAAGAGATACTAGAGCTCTTATCTCTTTTTAGCATCGATTATACACGAGTAGTGTATCAAAGTGAAAACATAAAATACCACACTCAAATGGCAATGAAACTCTTACTTGACAAAAAAGCATTTAACTGTTTTTGTAGTGATGAAGCTCTGGCTCAAGATAAAGAGATAGCAAAAAAAGAAAACAAACCCTATGCTTATAGTGGATTTTGTGAAACGATTAGTGATGAAACAAAATTTAACTGTAATGCTCCGTTTATAGTACGAATGAAACAACCAAAAGTAGCAGTAACCATTACAGATATCCTTCAAGGTAAGCTTTCATACACACCTGTTCAAATCGATAGCTTCAAGATCTTAAATCATGACAAATCTCCCACAGCTTCATTTGCAACTGCTGTTGATGATATGCTTTTTGATATTTCAACTATTGTATCTTTAGAAAAAAATAGTTTAGAAACAGCACAACAAAAACATATACGAACAGCTTTGGGCTATGAAAAAGAGATCAATACACTTTTTCTTCCAGATATCATAGATGCCAAGATGAGTGTCCAATCACTCGTAGAGAAAGGATACTTACCAGCTGCCATTGCTAACTATCTAATCAGTCTTTGTTATGAAACTTCACAAGAAATATTTACTCTAGAAGATATCATCAAAGATTTTGATCTCAGTAAAATCATCCAAACACCAGCCAAATTTGAAAAAGAAAAACTTAACCAGATCAATCGTAAATATATGCTGATGCTAGAAGATATGAGATTTTCAAAAATCATCGGATTTGCTGATGAGGATATTGGGAAATTAGCAAAACTCTATGTCGAAGAGTGTAACACAACAAAAGAGATAGAAGAGAAAATAAAAGCTATTTTTAGTGAAAAAAAATCTTTAGAAAACTTTGAAGAGGAGTTTGTAACTTTAAAAAAATGTTTACAAAAAGCTCCCTTTATCAAAGAGTTTGATGATCTGATCAAATATATCACAAAAAATACAAACCTAGAAG
>JBASAI010000293.1:0-6690 GCA_049650525.1 Arcobacteraceae bacterium | reverse complement strand
ATTTATTACTGTATCCGTATTTCTTGTAGGGATATTAAAATAAGTACTAAACTCTCTTGCAACTCCATTTATGCTCAAACAGTCACCTCTATTTGCAGTAAGGTCTATCTCAATAATTTCATCATTGATAAGAGAATATTCATTTAGCTCTTTTCCAATTTTGAGTTCACCAATTGAATTATCTAACTCCATAATTCCATCGTTGAGTTTAGGAAGACCGATTTCAGTTGAGCTACAAATCATACCATTTGAAGCAACTCCTCTAAGTTCTGCTTTTTTGATCTTAAAGTCATCTCCTAAAATAGCACCAACAGTTGCTACGGCAACATATTGTCCTGCAGCCACATTTTTTGCACCACAAACAATTTGTTCTATTTTTGATCCTATATTTACTTGACAAATATTGAGTTTGTCTGCATCAGGATGCTTTTCACAAGATTCTACATATCCAACTACAACATTATTTGGGATGAGAATTCTGTTTGCACTATCTACTTCTAATCCAATAGAATTGAGTGCTTTACATATATTTTGTGTACTAATTTTTGAAATATCAATATATTCTTGTATCCATTGTCTTGTAATTATCATCTAAATTGTCCTAAAAGTCTAATATCACTCTCAAAAAGAGACCGTAAATCACCTATTTTATGTATAAGCATTGCAAATCGTTCGATTCCTAAACCAAACGCATAACCACTCACTTCTTCATAACCCACTGCTTTAAATACATTTTCATCAACAATTCCACAGCCTAAAACTTCTAGCCAACCAGTATGAGAACATACTCTACAACCAGAACTTTTTCCTGTCGATTCATCTTTACAAAAAATACATGAGATATCTACTTCAGCAGATGGTTCAGTAAATGGGAAAAATGAGGGTCGAAATCGTACTTCAACATCTCCAAACATATGCTGTAAAAATTCTTCCATCACAAACTTTAGATTTGCAAATGAAACAGCTCCCTCTTTCTCTACAACTAATCCTTCGATTTGATGAAACATAGGTGTATGCGTGATATCAAAATCTTTTCTAAAAACAGTTCCAGGAGCGATCATACGAATAGGTGGTTTTTGTTTCATCATTGTTCGTATTTGTACTGGAGAGGTGTGTGTTCTTAAAACTGCACCATCGTTACAGTAAAAAGTATCTTGCATATCTCTTGCTGGATGGTATTTTGGTAAGTTCAATGCTTCAAAATTATGAAAATCATCTTCTACTAATGGACCCTCTTCAACACTAAAATTGAGATTTTGAAAATATGTAGTGATTTGATTGAGCGTATCTGCAACTGGATGTTTAGCTGCATTATTAAAAGTCGGTGTAAATTTTGTCACATCGATCTTCTCAGATTCTAGTTGTAGATTAAGTTCTTTTGCCATTAAAATCGTTTTTTGGCTTTCTAAAACATCATTGATCTGTGCTTTTTGTGTGTTTAGGTTCTGTGCAAATGCTTTTTTTTCTTCATTTGGTACACTTTTCATTTTAGAAAATTCAAGTGTCAATACACCTTTTTTCCCTAAAATATCGACTCGTAGTTGTTCTAATTGTTCTAAAGATTCACTATTGTTTATCTTCTCTATCCAATCTTGCAAAGGTATCTCCTGTATAGATTATGTATTTATAATCTGTAATATTTGCGATTATACTCAAAATCTTATTACAGTTTGATAATGAGTGTTTTTTACCTTGAATTATGCTAAAAGATGGAATAATCATTTCTGATTATAATTAATACTTAAAAGATAATGAAGGGATGGGCTGCTGTATTGTGAATATTATAGAAGAATTAGAACAAAAAATAAAAATTTCTAAGGCAAGTATTGTAGTAGCTCAAAAGCAATTATCAGAGCATATAGAAGGAACACACAAGCTTTCGATTATGTCTGTTGCATCAACAGAATTAAGTATGGAAAAAAGTTTATTTCTTTTGGGAAAATATACTAAAAAACTCAAAAAACTCAAAAAACAAGATTTTTCCGAACTAGAAGCAAATGAAAAATCTAAGGCATTTATAGTAAAAAATAATTATTTCAAATATCAAATTCAACGAATAAAACATGATAAAACAAAAACTCCAATAGAGATTCAAAATGCTTTAAGTGTTTTATGTGATATTCCTGAAAAGATGAAATTTGAAGACCTAGATCTCTTTACAATAGGGCATAAAAGTGCTGAATTGTATTTGGAGATACATTCAGAATTAGATGATGAGCTTATTGAGATAAAAAGTGAATTTTTAGATCTAGTAAAAAACCATTTTAATGAGATTAATAGTGAATTAAAACTTTTAAATTATAGAATACCAATTATTATTTTACAATTACGCATTTTAGTTAAAAATATAAAAGAAAATATTGATGAAAATACCCTTAATAGGAAAAAATTCACAGGATTACCGAAATTTGAAGATTGGTGGATACAAGAGTTATGGACAAGTCATCAAGCATATATGGGACTCTATAAATGGAAAAAAATAATTTTGAGTTTATGTATTACAACTGAACAAAAAAAGGCATTTGAAATTATCTTTAAGAATTGGATTTTAGTAAAAAAGATATTAAATGTAAAAGGAAGTATTGCATATTTTTACAATTTTGCGTTTGATGAAATGATTTTTAAATATGCAGAACTTGAAGATGAACACGATGAAAAAAACTTAAGTTCGATGAAGAGTATTGTAAAAAAACTTACAGAAAATGAAAATTTTATAACAGTTTCAGATGATCATAATATTCTGACTCCATATATGAAATTTAAAATTGAAAAGAAGATTGAAAAAGATAAGGATATTTCATGAAGTCTATGATTGCATTAGAACGAATAATCAAAGATTTAGAAGTAAGAATTAGTATCTCCAAAGGGCAACTTACTAAACATCATTCAGGAGAAAAAAAGCTCTCTTTACTTGCTGAATCATCAGCCGAAAATTGTATAGAAGAAAATATTCCCCTTTTGGATAAGTATCGAAAAATACTTAAAAACTTAGAAAAGTTTGAAAAAATAGATTCTTATGAACATAGACGATTGCGAGCGGCTATAGAGAGAAAAAAATACTATAAATATAATAAAATTAAAAGAAATATGAAAAATAAGAAACATAAGTTTAGAGAAAATGATGAAAGAATTGAAGCTGCCATGATTATTGATGAATTACCAGAAGAGATTTTATTGGAAAAACGAGAATTATTTGAAATGTCGTGTAAAAATATGGAACAGTATCTTATTTTCGATGATTCAGAGTTAGAACTTGTAGCGATTCAAGAAAAATTCAATAGTCTTATTGTCTCTTTTTCAGATGAAAATATTAAAAGTTTAGAGTTATTAAATTATATGATACCCATAGTGATATTTCATCTACATATTTTTTTAAAAAATATAATTGAGCAAAATAAAGAAGATGAACTATCTGCAGAAATAGATGAAACCACCTTCTTCCCTCACTATCATGACTGGTGGATTCAAGAATTATGGGAAAGTCATATCGCTTATTTTTCATTAATTAAATGGAAAAATCAGGTTAGCAATAATTGTATACTAGAAGAACATAAGAGTGCGTGGGAAGTTATTTTTAATAATTGGATATTTGTTAAAACGCTTCTTAATGAAAAATCTGATTTGGCATTTGAATATCAATATATCGTTGATAACTTAATTAAAGAGTATGTTTCTTTGGAGTCAGAACTTGATGAAAAAATTGTTGAAGCAGAAAAAAGTGCAATGCAATCCTTTATAAAAAAAGAAGATATCTTGGCTTTAAGCACAAAACATCAGCTTCTTACTTCTTACATAAAGTACAAAAGTTTAAATAAAAGAAATCCATGATTGGTTATATTTTTTAGTACATAATTGCATCCTTATGATTCTTTAGATATACTTATTAACTAATAGAAAATTACAAGGATAAAAAACAATGTGTATATTTTGTGACTTAATAGAAGGTAAAATCCCTAGTACAAAAGTACTAGAAAACGATAACTTTTTAGCATTTGAGGATATCAATCCTCAAGCTAAGATACATATACTTATCATACCAAAAGTTCATATTCAATCTTTTAACGAAATGACACCAAATGTGATGGCAGAAATGACAACATTTATTCAAGAAGTTGCTTTAACTTTAGGGGTAAAAAGTGATGGTTATAGACTTATTACAAATATTGGTCAAAATGGTAATCAAGAAGTAAAACACATCCATTTTCATCTTTTAGCAGGTGAACAGTTAGGAAGATTAGTTTAATGCAAGTTTTTGGAAAATTTAAAGAAGTTCATGATTTAGAATATATGATAAAGAGTTATTTATATATCCCTTTGCGAGATGAAAATAATGAAGATATTTTATTAGATGTAGAACAACTTGAGCTACTTCTGAAGAAAAAAAATAAAAATGTAGCAGGAACAGTGTTTTTATATAACCCTGCAACTGCACCTATAAATCTAAAAGTTGGAGAAAAACTTATCAATCAAGGGTTTCGTTTCGATGATAAATTTCATGAAGTTCATGTAGAAAATGAAGTGCGAATTATGGGAAGAAATTTTAAAAGATATCGAGGACAACTTATCGAGATAAAATATCTTTTTAACTATAACAAAGAAGATATAGCACCAACTGCTGTTTTGGAAGTTTTTGATATGGATTTGGGAAAACTTAACTCTAGTCAATTAACTGTTTTCGCTAAAGATGGGAACTTTCAAGATCCCAAAAATATAAGCTACAACGGAAAGTTTATCTTTTTTGCTTGGGGACATAAATTTGATAGACATCACAGTGAAATATCACTTTATGCTTCAAACATTGCACAATGGGCGAAGAAATCGGGTAAAGAGATAGGGTTTATTTATGACAGAGTAAAAGATGAAGCTGGTAGTTTTGAATATACACGATTTTTTAAACCTACAAGTTTTGGTAAATTACGATTAGTAATTCCTCCTGCAATCGAAACTGTTTTTTCAAGAGAAAAAATAGCACCATATAAAATCTAGGTTTTATTTATGACTAAAAATACTAAAATAATATCAGTATTATTATTTGCTTTCTTGCTAGTAATTGCAAACTATACTGTTCAGTTTCCTATAAATGAATGGTTAACCTATGGTGCATTAATGTTTCCATTTACTTTTCTTTTAACCGATGTTTTAAGTGAAAAATACACAAAAGAAGAGGTTTTAAGTGTTGTGAAATATGGTATAGGTGTTGCTGTTATCCCTACTATTTTTATCGCAGATTGGCGTATTGCATTGGCATCAATCTTTACATTTTATGTTGTACAACAACTTGATGTGAGAATATTTCATTATTTAAAAATGAGATTTAAAAAACAATGGTGGATACGAAACAATGTAAGTACAATGGTTTCTTCTTTTTTTGATACAGCATTGTTTTTTATGATTGCATTTGCATTTATATTACCTTTTGATGTAATTGTAAAATTAATTATTGGGGATTATTTGATTAAACTCACGCTTGCAGTATTAGATACTCCATTATTTTACTTAATTGCAATTCGAGTAAAACAATATTCTGTAGGTAAAAGATAAAATATGAAGTTTGTTATTTTGTTGATAATTTTAAGTTCTTTTGTGTTTTCAAAAGAATGTTATTTCAACAAAGTAAAGGATATCTGTTATTATAAATATTTTGATAGATCAAAGATACACAATGCAAAATTAGACGAACTATATTATGTAAATGAAAATGGAAGTATTTATACATTTGATAATATTTTAGAAGTAAAATTTAAGAGCATAGGGGCAATATTTACTATTTTAAATGATTATGAACTGGAGTTTGTAGATAAAATTAATAAAGAAACATATCTTTTTAAAGTAGAGCATAGAAGAGGGCTTTTCCCGGCGATTTCAAAAATCAATAAACTTAAAACTGTGATGACAGCTCGGCCACATAAAGAAAGAAGATATACAAAGTCTTTTATTTTAGCAAAACAAGAAGCAAAAAAAGCACGACTTAAAGCTGTGATGGAAAAAGCACAAAATAAAGCAAGAAATAGTGAATCAAAATATGGAATCCGAAATAATAGTACACAATCAGGATCCACAGAAAAAAGATCTTTTTTAAAAGGTGAGGTAAATTAATATGTATTTACCAGCTGAATGGGAGAGACAAGAGTTTGTTCAGCTTGTTTTTCCACATAAAAATACCGATTGGAATGAATATTTAGAAGAAGCTATAGATACATTTGTTGTTATAGCAAAAACAATAATAAAATATCAAAAATGCTTAGTCGTTGCAAATAATCTTACTCATATCAAATCATTATTTCCAAATAAACAAAACTTAACATTTGTTAAACTTAATAGTGATGATACATGGTCGAGAGATTTTGGAGGAATTACTGTATCTTCTAATGGCATAAAAACAATTTTGGATTTTAAATATAATGCTTGGGGAAAGAAATTTCCTTATAAATTAGATGACCAAATTACAAAACAGTTAAAACTCAAAGGATTACTCAAGAACTATCAACATAAATCAATACCATTTGTTTTAGAAGGTGGAGCTATTGAGAGTAATGGAGAAGGAGTAATTCTGACTACAAAAAGATGCCTTTTAGAAAAAAATAGAAATCCTACTCATAGCCAAGAGCTTATAGAAAAAAAATTGATGGAGTATTTAGGTGCAAAAAAAGTATTGTGGCTTGAAAGTGGTTTTTTACAAGGAGATGACAC
>JBASAI010000292.1:0-26411 GCA_049650525.1 Arcobacteraceae bacterium | reverse complement strand
AAATTGACAAAGGAAAACTGGCCGTTCTAGCTTTAGAAGATTATAAGAGTTCAAAAAAAGCAAATGATATGATCAAAGCAGAAGAAGTTAAAAAAGTACTTGAAGCAAATATGCAATACTTTGGATTTGGTCATATTAAAACACTAGAGCAAGTTGTACCTCCAGTAGCTACTACATTTTATGCGTTTCATATAATGGTAACACTTGGTGGTTGGTTTATATTTTTATTTGCAGCTCTTTTATATTTGAGTATGAAAAAAGATATTATAAAATATAGAGTTTTACTGCACTCTGCTGTTTGGAGTATTCCACTTGGATATATTGCAGGTGAAGCTGGATGGGTAGTTTCTGAAGTTGGAAGACAACCATGGGCAATACAGGATCTTATGCCTGTGGGGATTGCAGCTACTCATATCTCGACAACAAATGTTATGATCAGTTTTGTAATGTTTGCAGTATTATTTACAGCGTTGTTAATTGCTGAAATAAAAATAATGACCAAGCAGATACAAATTGGTCCTGATGGAGGGCATTCATGATGGGATTTGGTGATTTAGAACTGATTACACTACAACAGTATTGGTGGATAATTATTGCACTTTTAGGTGGGTTATTTGTTTTTATTATGTTTATTCAAGGGGGACAAACTCTTATTGATACTTTAAGTGATGATGAAACAGAAAAAACAATGCTGATAAATAGTCTTGGAAGAAAATGGGAATTAGGGTTTACTACTTTAGTACTTTTTGGAGGAGCATTATTTGCAGCATTTCCACTTTTTTATGCGTCTAGTTTTGGGGGAGCATATTGGGTTTGGATGATAATTTTATTTTGTTTTATTATTCAAGCGGTGAGTTATGAATTTAGAAGTAAACCAAATAACTTTTTAGGGAAAAAAACATACGAGATGTTTTTAAAGATCAATGGAAGTTTAGGAACTTTTCTTTTAGGGGTTGCAATATCGACCTTTTTTAGTGGAAGTGAATTTATACTAGATAGCAATTTTTTTGTACATTGGCAAAATGATCTTCGTGGGTTGGAAGCACTACTTAATCCATTTAATTATCTACTTGGATTTTCTCTTGTCTATTTAGCAAAAGTAAGTGGTGCCTTGTATTATATGAACAATATCGACCATGAGCCAATCGTAACCAAAGCGATTCGATCGATTAAAATAAATTTTTTATTCTTTATATTTTTCTTTTTATCTTTTCTTGCTTGGTTGATGACAAAAGATGGTTTTGCTGTGGATGCAGATGGTGTAGTATTTATGCAAGAGTATAAATATCTCATTAACTTTTTGGAGATGCCAGTTGTTTTAGGTATGTTTATAGCTGGAGTTATAATGGTAATTGGGGCTATGTTTACAGCTATTGTATTTCGAAAAACTTGTTGTATCAAAACAGGTGGAGCTGGTATCGTACTAACTGTTATGGCAATTTTTCTGAATGTTGGATTTAATGGTACATCTTATTATCCATCTACTTACGATTTGCAAAGTAGTTTAACAATTATGAATAGTAGTGGAAGTCACTATACTTTGATGGTGATGAGTTATGCATCTTTAATGGTACCATTTGTTTTAGGATATATTGCTCTTGCTTGGTATAGTATGGATAAAGTTAAAATGACAAGAGAGGAGATAGAATCTCCTGATGCACATAATTATTAAGGGAAAAATATGGAATATATAAGTGAAATAATTTGGTTAACTTTGTGGCCTATAGTAATATATGCTTCTTATAAAATATCAATAAAAAATATTGTAAAATTTGAGAAAAAGGAAGACATAAATGAATGAAGAGATAGAAGCGTGTAGTAATGAAATATGCCTTAAAAAAGATGAATGCGAGAGACACAGACTTTATTTAAATGGGCAAACATATCAAAGAAGATTTAATGGAAAACCACACAAAGGGTGTGGTCAATTTATACAAATAAAAGAAGAAAAGTAGTAAAAGTCAAGTAAAATCATTGACAATAAAAATAAAATAGTGTATCATTTGATATAAAAGTTTATATTATAATAAATATAAGTTTAAAAAAGGAATAAAAATGAAAAAATTAGTTTCAAGTATAGTATTAGCAGGATTATTAGCAGTACCAGTAATGGCAGCAGATAAAGCAGAGAATTTAATGGTTGTACTTACATCTGATGATAGTGTAACACAGTTAATGGCAGGTGTTTTAGCACTTCAATCAAAAAAACAAGGTGCAAATGTAGAGATGCTTTTATGTGGAAAAGCTGGTGATTTGGTAGTAAAAGGAAGTACAGAAGTGAAGCTCAAGCCACAAGGTACATCTCCTCAAATGTTGATCAAAAAACTTATCGGAACTGGTAGTAAAGTAGGTGTTTGTCCTCCATATTTACCAAATGCATCTAAAACTCCAGCTGATTTAATTGATGGTGTTAGTGTTGTAAAACCACCAAAAATAGCTGCATCAATTCTTGATAAAAATACAAAAATATTAAGTTATTATTTTTAAAAAACAAGGGATAATGATCTTTTATCATCCCCTGTTTTTAAATAGATTTTTAAGTACATTGTAGTATGATAGCATATCATTTTACACTAAGGAATTTTTATTGAAAATTAAACTTTTACTCCTCGTCACATTTCTCATCTCTACACTTAATGCAACACAAAATCCATATTTATTATCTCACGATGGTTTGTTGGACCAAAGAGCACAAGACAAAATTTTAGAGATTGGAAATGAGGTGAAATCAAAACTTCATGTAAATTTATATATTCACATTATGGAAAATAATGGAATCAATCCAAAAGAAGAGCGAGAATTACGAAAATCTTTGATGAAAATCAAAGAAAATAAAATGATAGAAGGTCTTGAAGCACCTTATGCAGTATTGGCAATTTCAATTGATCAGTTGTATACAAATGTTCTAATGTCCAAAGAGTTAGAATCGATACTAGACAAAGATGATATACTCAATAACTATGTGATCCCTTTACTTGCTTCAAAAGACAAAAATACATTATTCGCAAAAACAAGTGCAGCTGTTTTAAATGGGTATGCTCAAATGGGTGATAGTATTGCTACTTCTAAAAATATAAAACTTGAATCAAGTATCGGTAGTGAAGGGAAAATTGCTGGTACTATTTGGAGAGTATTTATGTATACAGTTGTTGTTATTGGGTTAGTTTTGTATGTTGTGATTATTTTAAGAGAAAAAAAATATAAAAAAAGGTCATTAAGTGGAAAATAAAATCGAAGCGAAACCAATGCCAAAATGGCTGGTGTATACACTTTTTATCTTAAAGTTTCTTTTAAGTTTAGCGCTTATTTTTTGGACTGTATATATGACTTTACAGTCAGATGTAGGACAAGATGATGATAATGCATTTTTGAGTTCATACAAAAATATAGATGATAATTACAATAAAATTATACAAGATAATGCAAAATTTAATGCAAAATATAATGTGAAATTTGTATTTAACAATGAAGAAATTTATGGGCTTACACATGAAGATGTTTATTTATCTCAAAGAGTTATCAAAGATAGAAAAACTAGAAAAGATATCATCAATGTAGGTGAAAATAAGTTTAGTATCTATATTCAAGATAAAAATGGCAATGAAATCACGAAAAATAAAGCAGAAATTTTAGTAACAAAAAATACAAATCATAAAGAAGATGTGAAACTTTACTTTGAAAATGAACAAAGTAAAACTTTTGTTATAGAGAGTAAAGGATATTGGAACATTACTGGAATTGTAGAAGTTGATGGACTTAAAGGATATTTTTACATAAAAACGAATGGCAAAAAACATATTAAATAATTCTCTTCTTGTATTGCCAACTTCTCGAGCAATACGAGAACATCTACAAGAGCTCAGAAATACCAACCAGCTTATAAAAAAATATATCTCTATAGGAGATTTTTTTCAAAGAGCAATCATCGATGGAAAAAACAGAAAGTTTCTTGATAAACATCTTAAAATCATTTTTTTAAAAGAAGCTATAGCAAATATACAAATAGAAAAGTTAGGATTTAGTAAAGAGTTTACAACTTTTTTAAAACAAAGTGAATATATCTTCCGTTTTTTTCAAGAATTAGCCAATGAATATGTAGATATAGAACAACTTGTGCAGCATGATACCTATGCTTTATATGCGGATCATCTTGATATTTTAAAAGCAATTTACAAAAATTATACGACACTGTTAGATGAAAATAACTATTGTGATACTATGCTGTTACCATCATCATATGAGATAAATAGTGACTACATCGATCAGTTTGATGATATCACTCTATATCTTGAGGGGTATCTTTCTAAGTTTGAGTTTAAGATACTCAAAGATGTAAGTAAACTCAAAAACTTAACACTTATCATAACGCTCAATGAGTTCAATAAAAAAAACATCATATTATTTCAAAACTTTGGACTAGAAACTGAGCTTGAAGTAGGGTATCGATATATCATCGATGTATCAAATAAAATGATTCTAGAAAAAAAGAAACACTCCAAAGCTACAAACGATATCGTAATTTCACCTATATCATCACAGCTGGAACAGATCGCATTTGTAAAATATCATATAACAAAAATGTGCCAAAATGGAATAGATCCAAATAAAATAGCAGTGGTTACACCAAATGAAAAAATCAGTTTACAACTAGAGCTTTTTGATGAAGAGCATTATTTTAACTTTGCAATGGGACGGAGCATCACGAACAATAAAATAGTAAAAGTGATCAAACTAATCTCAAAAATTTTGGTGGATAAAGAGCCAAAAGATGATGAAAAACTCAAATATCTTAAAATAGATAATGCGATATTTGTACAATTATTTCAAGAAAACTGGAACAAAGATATCACTCTTGATATGTTTGATGAGATACTTAATTATCTCTTTTCATTTGAGCGTGATGAAGAGGTACTCGAAAAACTTGAACAGATACGAATATCGATGAAGATTTTGCTTTTTACTCAGAGTGAAAGTAATACAATAGTCATTAAAACAAAAGAGTTTATAAAGCTATTTATGACAGAATTAAATGGCATAACAGTCGATGATGTTTCTGGTGGAAAGATAACTGTATTGGGTATTTTGGAGACTCGAGCTGTTGATTTTGATGGGATTATTGTGATCGATTTTAATGATCAAAAAATACCAAAAATAAGTGTAAAAGATAAGTTTATCTCCTCTTCTTTAAAACAGATGGTTGGATTGCCTAGTATTGAAGATCGAGAAAATTTACAACGATACTATTATAAACGAATTTTTGATAATGCTTCAAATATCGCGATATGTTATATCGATGATGAACAAAGTATTATGAGTCGATTTATCGTACAACTTTTCAGTAATTATAAAGAATATATTGAAAAAAAAGATTTCAAAAAAATACTCTTTAAAGAGAGTTCATTACAACATTTTTACAGTGAGATTATCCTCGATATCGATCTTTCAAAGCGTTCGTGGTCAGCTACAAGTTTAAAAACTTATTTACAGTGTAAAAGAAAGTACTATTTTAACTATATCTCAAATATAAAAGATCACAACATAAGTATCAAACCAGAAGCGTATGAGATAGGAAATATTATTCATAATTGTCTCGAAGAGGCAGTGATAAAAGGGGAGATAAGCAATCAGTTTATCAGTAACTATTTTAGTACTTTTCAAAAAAATAATCCCTATTTGATATTAGAGCTAGAACTATGGAAAAAAAGACTTGAAAAGTTAGTAGCGTATGAAAAGATGCGAAAGCAAAATGGAATTGAGATTTTTGAGGTGGAAAAAAAGTTTAACTTAACACATAAAGGGATCAACATAAAAGGTGCTATTGATAGAATCGATAAGTATCCAGACAACACATATGAGATCATCGACTATAAAACATCTGCAAGTTTAAAAATAGATACACTTAAAACCTATGAAGAGAGCACAGATTTTCAGCTGGAGTTTTACTATTTATCTCAACGAGACAAGATGATAAAAGATGTATGTTATTATAGTCTTAGTGATGTGACGATGAAAAATGAAGAAGTTTTAGAAGAAAAATTGGCACTTTTAGATCTTCATTTTTTGGCACTGAAGACTGAAAAAGTAAATTTTACTTGTACGGATGACCTGAAACAGTGTACATATTGTCCATATAAGACTATGTGTCAAAGAGACTAAAGGAAAGAAAATGATTTTAAAAAAGATAATACTGGTATTTTTCTTGGTAATAAATGTAAATGCTGCAGAAGAAGATATACTCAATGAAGAGTTAAAAAAAGATTTAAATAAGTACTTCAATATAGCAAAAGAGTATTCTGTCCAAGGTAAAAATATTCTGGTTGAGCAAACAGTTTTAAATGGTATCAATGCTTTAGTAGATACCAATAAAATACGAATCAATGTTTTTGATATTGATGACACTACAAATAAAATCTATATAAATATGTTTTTAGAAGGTGAAGATATAAACTTAAAAATAGATATTGATAGATTTAAATGGGGCGTAACTGAGGATAAAAAATATATAGTCTTTGAAGATTTTGATATAAAACTCAATATCCCTTGGATGCAATATGTAGTTGATGATATAGCAAAACGAGATAGAGGATATATAAAAGTGCCTCATAATGTTGCTTTATTTTCATTGTTGTATTCGATCAAACCAAATATCAAAAGTACCTATGAGTTCTTTAAAAAAGAGCCATTTATGATCACCGAGTATCCTTTTGATGAGAGATATGTGAAGATTGAAAATTTTGAGATAAGTAAAAATAAAATAGCTGCAAATATTTGGCTGAAAGGTTCAAAAGAAGACTTTAAAATTGATCTAGAAAGTTATACACTTATCACTGCAAATAATAAACAAACAATAGTTTTAAAAGATTTACAATTTAAAGAGTTTACAAAACCTTGGATAAAAAGTATCATTGATGCTCAAAATAATGAAGTACATTTAAAATATACTGATAAACTTTTCAATCTATTTAAAGGAGATGATTAAATATGAAAAATATAATACTTATAATAGTGAGCGGATTTATACTGCTAGGATGTACCGTTAAAACACAAACAGATATAAATCCTTATGTAACATTACATAAGAATGATAAACAGAATATAGAAATTAATTTTTTAGGTGTAAATGATAAACGAGCAACATTAATAGCCTCAAAAATTATGAATGATGGAGAAGTACAATCAAAATATCCACTTAATATAGATGTAAAAGAATGGTACACCGAAGCATTTTTACGAGAATTTGAAAATGCTGGAATATCTGTAAATAAACAAGACTCAAATATGGGTATAATGATCAATATACAAAATATCGATGCACAATATAAACAATATAGTCTAGATACTAAAAATATGCAAGCAAAAGTAAAAATTGAGATTATTATTACAAAAGGTACTAAAACAACTACTTCAAATATAGTATCTAGTCAAACAGTTTATAAACCGATGATACTTGATGCAGAAGGATTTGAATCAGTACTCAATGAAAGTATGCAGAGTTCTGTTTCTAAAGCAGTTAGAGTGATTATTGAAAAAAACAAGGGATTGTAAAGTTATACCATGAAACCATTTTTAGCCCTCAAAGCCAGTGCAGGTAGTGGAAAAACTTTTGCGCTGACTGTACGATATATCTCTTTGCTTTTACTCGATGCAAATCCAAAAGAGATACTCACTCTCACCTTTACAAATAAAGCAGCAGCACAGATGGCTCAGCGTATTTATGATACTCTTTTAACGCTTGGTGATGATGAGGCTATTTTGGATGCAGTTGTGGTTGAGACTGGTTTAGCAAAAGAAAAAGTGATGAGTAAAAAAGATGAGATCATCAAAAAGTTTATCTTAAGCGAACTCTCCATCTATACAATAGATAAATTTATCAATAAAATTTTGCGAGAATTTAGTGGATATATCGGTATAAATGATGATTTTGATATTAAGTTTGATGACGAAGAGCTTTTGCTCTATAAGTTTCTAAGCTCTCTTGATGAATCACAGTTTGAGAGTCTGATCTCTTTTGCACATACTGAAAACAAAAAACTCAACTCAATCGTAGAACTTTTTAAAACACTGATCGATAAAAATGAAAAACTAGAAGTGATACACTATCCAAAAGGAAGTTTTGAAGCAGTGCAAACAGCTATCTTAGAAGATGCAAGTGTGATCAAAAACTTTATAGATAAGAGTGCTGTAAGTGCTTCTGGATATAAAGCGGTTGATTTTCACACCATTGAAGAGTTGCTCGACAAAGGAAAAAATTGGCTTACGAAAGAGAGTTTATCTGAATTTAGCTACTTTAAAAAAGCTAAACCGCCAGCTGATTTTGATGATAATCTAGAAAGATTACAAACAAATATTACACTGTATTATCAAATCCAAGAGAGCTATACTCTGCATAATCTTTTTAAAATATTTGATGACTTTAAAGAGTTTAGATCGAGATACAATGCCAAAAGAAACTCACTAGAGTTTAGTGATATCACAAATATTGTTCATACACTTTTGGAAAATCATATTGATAAAGATTTCTTATATTTTAGGCTTGATGCAAAATATAATCATATCTTAATCGATGAGTTTCAAGATACTTCAACGCTGCAGTATAAGATACTTTTTCATTTGATTGATGAAATTATCTCTGGTAATCCAGAAGTATATAAAACATTTTTTTATGTGGGAGATATCAAGCAGTCTATTTATAGATTTAGAGGTGGAACTAAAGAGCTTTTTGATTATGTCGCTTCTGTTTTTGCCCCGATGCTGGAAGTGGAACTTTTGGATAAAAACTACAGAAGTAGTCAAACCGTAGTAAATTTTGTAAACAACACTTTTGAGTCTTTACAGAACTACGACTATGACAATCAAAAAGTACATAGTGAGATAGAAGGATATGTGGAAGTATCAAGCATCGCTAGTGAAAAAGAGCTGATCTATGAAGGAGTTTTTGACAATGTAGATGAACTTTTAAAACAAAATATCGACCCTAATAATATCGCAATCTTGACCTACACAAATGCAGATGTTTTGGCACTTTATGAGTACTTTAAACAAAGAGATCCAAAAGTTGAAGTGGTTACTGAGATGACTTCAAAACTGATAAATCAAACAAATGTAAAAGCGTTGATAAATGCTATAAAATATCTCTATTTTAAAGAAGATATCTATCGAGTAAATTTTAATGCACTTGTAGGAAAAGAGTATTTTGAAGAGTTTAGTGTGATGTTTGATCTACTAAGCAGTGATGTGATAACACTTTTAAAAAAAGTTGCCTACCATTTTGATATCGTGGATGACAATGTGATACGATTTATTGAGTTGGCGATTTCTTATGATACGGTTGTTGATTTTGTGTATGATTGTAGCAAAGATGATACCTCTATCGTGTCTCAAGCACAAAATGGTATCTCGATATTGACTGTCTTCAAATCAAAAGGTTTGGAGTTTGATACGGTTATAGTTCTAGATAGAGTGACTAAAAAGAATCCAGACAGAGGATCGCTTCTTTTTGAATATGATGATATCAATCTAAAGAAGATATTTTACAAACGCTCAAAAAGAGAAAACTTAGATCATTTTTATGAAAAAGCACTTAGCAAAGAAAAAACACTCGTCGTAGCAGATGAACTCAACATCTTGTATGTAGCACTAACGAGAGCTAAAAACAATATGATAGTGCTCAAAAAAGATAAGGCAAGCGTATTTGAACATTTGGGAAGTTTTGAGCTTTGTAAACTTGGGACTCTATTTGTAGCCCCAAAAAAGAAAACAGAGCAAAAAAAGCTAGAATCTGTAGAATATACACCACTAAATCTAGGATATCAAGAGAAAACAAAAAAAACAGATGATAATAATGCAGATACACTAAAAGCTCGATATTTTGGAATAGCGACACACTATTGTCTAGAGATGATGCGAAGTTTTGATGAGACAAGTTTGCAAAAAGCATTGAGTATCGTAAAAAATAAATATGGACAATATTTAGATCTCAAAGAGTTTGAGGACTTAGATACAAGAATCAAACATCTCATACATAACGAACAGTTTTTAAAAATCATAGAAAAAAGTGCATTTACAAAAGAGCAAGCTTTGATGTTCAATGGGGAACATAAGATTATCGATCTTTTGATTCAAAATGAAAATGGCTATAGTATTATCGATTATAAAACCACTTTAGAAAAAAGTGCGAGCCATCAAAGACAAGTCAAAAACTATGTAAAAGCGATAGAAGATATCACAAAAGATGAAAAAGTAGAGGGATATCTGGTCTATTTGCACCAAAAAAATGTAGAGATATTAGCAGTATAGATGCAAGATATAAAACAGTTTCATAAAAATTTATTACATTGGTACGATATAGAGGGGCGAGATCATCTCCCTTGGCGACAAACTCGAAATATTTATCATATCTATATCAGTGAGATTATGCTGCAACAAACGCAAGTGAGTCGTGTGATGGAGCAGTTTTATCCGAACTTTTTAGAACAATATCCTACTTTAAAAATACTTGCACAAAGTCTTATCGAAGATGTTTTGGCTTCTTGGAGTGGACTTGGATATTACAGTCGTGCCAGAAACATCCACAAAACAGCAAACGAATGTCCAGTACAATTACCAGAGAGTATGGATGAACTTTTAAAACTACCAGGAATCGGAAGATATACAGCAAGTGCGATTTGTAGTTTTGGCTATGAACAAAATGTAAGTGTGGTGGATACAAATATATCAAGAGTTTTGAAAAGGTATTGTGGTTTAGTAGAAGTCAAAGATGATGTGGTATGGAGTAGTGCAGACACACTTCTCAATCACAAAGAACCCAGAAGTCACAATCTTGCACTGATGGATCTAGGCTCGATGGTTTGTACTCCTAAAAATCCAGAGTGTAAAAGATGTCCTTTGGAGCAAACTTGTATAGGAAAAGAAAATCCAGAGCTATACACAAAAAAGAAAAAAACAGTGTACGAATCCAAAGATCTATTTTTTGCTATTTGTATAAAAAATGGCAAGATAGCCTTTAAAAAAGCGACAGGAAATATGTACAAAGGGATGTTGGAGCTTCCAAGTACTAAGCCAAGAGAAGAAAACTTTCTTGGCTCTTATAAGCACAGTTATACAAAGTATAGATTGAGTGTCTATTTATACAAAGTGGAAGCTTTGGAAGATGAAGAGATCATTTGGGCTAGCAGTGATGAGTTTGATACGCTTCCACTTTCGACACTTAGTAAAAAAGCATTAGATAAAATAAATACTCTTTTATAAGATATTTGGTAAAATCAGATTTTAAATAAAACAAAATATAAGGTAAACAGATGAACAAAAGTTTGGGCACAAATGTAATAGCATTTTTAATAGTTATAGTTGGGTATCTAACTCAAAATACGATAGTTTTAACAGTTGGATTGTTCGCACTTAGCGGTGCAGTGACAAACTGGCTAGCAGTACATATGCTTTTTGAAAAAGTTCCATTTTTATATGGAAGTGGGGTAGTTGAAAATCGTTTTGAAGAGTTCAAAGCATCGATCCATACACTGATGATGAATCAGTTTTTCACAAAAGAAAACCTAGATAAATTTTTCACACAAGAGATGAATACAAACAAAAAACTAGATCTAACAAATGTGATAGAAAAAACAGACTTCACAATCGCATTTGAGAGTCTCAAAAGTGCCGTGATGGAGTCAAGCTTCGGAAGTATGCTCGGTATGTTTGGCGGAGTTAAAGCCCTCGAACCACTGCAAGAACCTTTTGAAAAAAAGATGAAAGTAGCCATAACTGAAATTGTACACACAGATACTTTCCAAGAACTGATCCAAGAAACACTCAAAAACAGTGACATTAGCTCTGATATGAATAAAAAAATAGACTCTGTAGTTTCCTCAAGACTCGAAGAACTAAATCCTAAAATGGTAAAAAATCTAGTACAAGATATGATCAAAGAACATCTAGGCTGGCTTGTTGTTTGGGGTGGTGTGTTTGGTGGAGTTATTGGTTTATTGGGTTCATTGGTTTTATAGTCAATACAAGATAATAATAGGATTTTCAATGTTTAAAAATGGATTATACGAACAGCTCATAAATAATTTAATTTCAAAGAAACTTAAGTCTTTAGATTTAGAAACTATCTATTATAAAACAACTGCTATTGAGAAATCAGAAGCTTCAACTTTTTTAACACAATACATTAGTAACTTTATAAATCATTCATTAAATTTAATAAGCGGTGAAGATAGTGTTGAAACTAAGATAAATATCATAAATAAGATAATCTTGTTATTTCAAGAAGAAATTGAAAAACAAGATTTTAAAGAAAATTTACTTGATATTAATACCTCTATTTTAAAAGCTGTAATACCAAAACTTGATTCACATATAAAAGATTTTGATTCTTATATTAAAGAAATCACACCATATACAGGGCTTACTCAAAGTGAACTTTTTACAGGAAGTAATGCAGGTGTTTCTTTAGAAAGTGAAATAAAAAAAGAAATACTTTCCTCTGACAAAATTTATTTTTTGGTCTCTTTTATTAAGTGGTCAGGAATTAGAATATTCGAAAAAGAATTAAGAGAGTTTACAAAAAGAGGAAAACAATTAAAAATTATCACTACTTCCTATATGGGAGCAACTGATTTAAAAGCAGTTGAATTTTTAGCAAGTTTACCAAATACTGAAATTAAAGTTTCCTATAATACCTCAAATGAAAGATTGCATGCAAAATCATATTTGTTTTTTAGAGATACTGGTTTTCATACCGGATATATAGGTTCTTCTAATATTTCAAAAAGTGCACTTACAAGTGGATTAGAATGGAATTTAAAAGTAACAAATTCTGAGATCTCACATATAATAAAAAAGTTTCAAAAGACTTTTGAAACATATTGGGAAGATAAAGAGTTTGAAGTTTTTACCCAAGCGCAAAAACAAAAACTTCAAATTGCGTTAAAAAATGGTTCCATAAAAGATACAAATAATTTTTCAACTTTTTTTGATATAAAACCGCATCATTATCAAGAAGAAATTTTAGAAGAACTTCAAGTACAAAGAGAGGTTCATAATCGTTATAAAAATCTTTTAGTTGCAGCAACAGGAACTGGAAAAACAGTTATAAGTGCTTTTGATTATAAACGATTTAAACAAAATAATCCAAGAGCAAAACTTTTATTTGTAGCTCATCGAAAAGAAATTTTATTGCAAGCAAGAGCTACTTTTCAAGCAATACTAAAAGACAATAATTTTGGTGAATTATGGGTTGATGGAATTACTCCTTTAAGTTATGAGTATCTTTTTACCTCTGTTCAAACCTTACAAAACAATATTGAGAAACTTTCTCTTACAAAAAATTATTATGATTTTATAATAATAGATGAAGTACACCACATAGCTGCAAAAAGTTATAGACCAATTTTACAAAAGTTTGAAGCAAATATTCTATTAGGATTAACTGCAACTCCTGAAAGAATGGATAATGAAAATATCTTAGATGATTTTTGTGGCGTTACCGCTTCTGAAATTAGACTTCCTGAGGCATTAAACAGAAAATTACTTTGCCCTTTTCAATATTTTGGGATTAGTGATAGTATAGATTTACAAAATATCAAATGGCAAAATGGAAAATATCAAACAAGCGAATTAACAGATGTTTTATCAAGTGAAAAAAGAGTTGGTGAGATTATTACAAAATGTGAAGAATACTTAACAGATATAAATGATGTCTTAGCAATTGGTTTTTGTGTATCACAAGAGCATGCAAAGTTTATGAGTGATAAATTTTGCGAAGCTGGTTTAAAAGCAGATTTTCTTATAAGTGGAAGTTTAAATAGAGATGATGTGAAATCAAGATTATTAAATAAAGAAATTAACTATTTATTTGTAGTTGATATATTTAATGAAGGTGTTGATATTCCACAAATTGATACTATTTTGTTTTTACGTCCAACTGAGAGTTTAACTGTATTTCTACAACAGTTAGGAAGAGGACTTAGATTTGCAGAAAATAAAGATTGTTTAACGGTTTTAGATTTTGTAGGAAATGCTAGAGATGAATATGACTTTGAAGGTAAATTTAGAAACTTAATCGGTAAAACTTCTAACAGCGTGAAAGATGAAATAGAAAATGAATTTCCACATTTACCATTAGGATGTTCAATAGTTTTAGAAAAAAAAGCAAAAGAACATATTTTAAATAATATTAAAAAAGCAACCATTCTTGGTAGAAGAAAATTAATATCAAAAATAAGTAACTATAAAAATCAAACAACTTTACCTCTAACAATCAGAAATTTTACAAAGATAAATAATCTTTCATTAGAAAAATTATATAAAAAGGATAGCTTTTCAAAATTGTGTTATGAAGCGAACATAGTAGAGGACTTTAGTGAAATAAATGAAAAAGAGTTAGTTAGAGCTATTTCTAAAAAATGGTTACTAACAAGATCTCATAGCTATTTTGCATTTATTTTAGAATTAATTGATAATAATTTTAATTTCACAAAAGAAGTTTTAGAAAAAAGTAAAGAATCATTTTTAATGCTTTATTATGATTTCTTCCAAGATTCAAATATGTTTGAAAGTTTAACAGAGGGAATAAAATATATAGGAAATAATAAAACTTTAATTGATGAATTAAAAGAAGTAATTGAAATTTTAATAGACAAAATAACTCATCTTGAAAGTGATTTAGATTTATCATATTCTTGTCCAATAAAATTGCACTCAAGATATACAAGAGAACAGATATTATCAGGTTTTGGACAAAATAGTTTTGAAAAAAAATCAAGTAGTAGAGAAGGTGTTTTAAACATAAAAGAAAAAAATACTGAACTTTTATTTGTAACATTAGAAAAAACAGAAGATAAATACTCTCCAGCTACTATGTATGATGATTATGCAATTAATGATAGATTATTTCATTGGCAATCTCAAAATTCTACTAAGCCAGATTCTCCAAAAGGTTTAAGTTATATTAATCAACAAAAAGAGAATAAAGATATTATTTTATTTGTAAGAGAATCAAATCATAATGAAAATAAGAATGTAATGACATATGTATGTTTAGGGAAAGTCTTTTATAAAAGTCATTACGGAAGTCAACCCATGAGTATTACATGGGAACTTGAAAATAAAATACCACCATTTTTATGGAAAAGTATTGCAAAAATGGCTGTTGGATAAATCAAATAGTAATATTTTTAGCATAATTATTTATCTAAATCAATTTTATCTTTTAAAGGTAGCCCAGCACTCTGAAAAGGCCTGCTTATTTTAGTCTCTTCTTCTAATGATGATGGTATACTTAAGAACTGTAAAAATGACATATAGGAAGTTATTATGAAAAAGTCACACAAAATTCTTTATGGTATTTATATATTAGTTTGGATTATTTTAGCTATTAATCCGAAATATCCTGATGATTGGCTTCTTGAAAATGTTTTGATATTCGTTTTTTTTCCTTTTGTTTTTTTGATGGATAAAAAGTATCATTATACGTTTTTGAGTATGCTTTTATTGCTTGTATTTACAAGTTTACATTCTTTAGGTGCTCACTATACTTATGCAGAAATGGAGTATTTTAATATAATTACGAAGTTTTTTGATTTTGAGAGAAACCATTTTGATCGCCTGGTACATTTTCTTTTTGGATTACTTGTTTTTAGGATATTATTTGAGATGATTGTCTTAGGAGCTACAAGTACGAAATCTGCTTTGATATTTACTTTTACACTCATTGTTACTATATCTACGATTTATGAAATATTTGAGTGGCTAGTGGTAGTTGTTTTATATCCAGATTTAGGGATAGCTTTTTTAGGAACACAAGGTGATATCTGGGATGCACATAAAGATGTACTTGTTGCAACTATAGGAGCATTGATCAATATGATTTTTTATAAAAGTTATAATTATCTATGGTCGTCAAAGTAAATCTTATGAAAATAAATATTATTTACTTTTCATTATCTTTGATATGTTTCCTTAGTTTAATCGTATCATTCCCTGATACGATTAATACTATTTCGTAAGTTCGTAAGTGTCTCTTGCTATAACAAACTCTTCATTTGTAGGGATAACAAAGATTTTTGTTTTTGAGTTTTTTGATTGGATCTCTCTCGCTTCAGTTGAGATGGCATTGTTTTTCTTATCATCTATCTCTATCCCCATAAATTCTAAACCTTTACACGCTTTTTTTCTCATCAAAGCTGAGTTTTCACCTATACCTGCTGTAAAACAGATCGCATCTGGTCCACTTAATAATCCAGCATATGAACAGATATATTTTTTGACTCTGTTTGCCATCATCTCTATAGTTACTTTGGCTCTTTTTTCTCCATTGTTGGCAGCACTGATGATCTCTCTTAGATCAGAACTGATACCTGACACACCAAGGATCCCTGATCTTTTGTTAAGGTAATCGATGATTTCATGTGTATTCATCTTTTTTCTATCCATAAGATATGGAATAACTCCAGCATCGATATCACCTGATCGTGTACCCATCATAAGTCCACCTAGTGGAGTAAGACCCATAGTTGTATTTACTGATTTTCCATCTTTTACAGCACAGATAGAAGCACCATTTCCTAGATGACATACGATGATTTTTGTATCTTTTTTATTGTCTAGAAGTTTGATTGCTTCATTTGAAACATAATAGTGACTTGTACCGTGAAAACCGTATTTTCGTAAGTGATGCTCTGTATAATCTTCATGTGGAACAGGAAATAAGAAATGTGTCTCATCCATAGTTTGGTGAAAGGCCGTGTCAAATACAGCGATATTTGGAATAGTAGGCATAAGATTTTGACAAATCTCCATCCCCAAGATATTGGCTGGGTTATGTAATGGTGCTAATGGAATTAGCTCTTTGATTTTGTTCATTACATCTTTGTTTACGATAACTGATTTATCAAAATGTTCACCACCGTGAGCTACTCTATGTCCTATCGCTTTGATCTCTTCTATAGAGTCGATCACTTTTGTATCTTCATGTGTAAGTGTGTGAAGTATAAGATCAATCGCCTCTTTATGTGTAGGCATATGGCGTTCAAATGTTATGTTTCTATGTGCACCAGCTTCATGTTTTAAAATACCATCGATTCCAATTCTTTCTACAATACCACTTGCTTTTACTTCCGCTGTTTCGGCATGGATGAGTTGATATTTTAAAGATGATGAACCTGCATTGAGTACAAAGATTAACATTAAAGTCCTTTTTTTTAATAGAAATTATATAATTTATGATTCTCATCTAGCAAGAATTCAAAATTATAAGAATAAGTCTAGCTAAAATATATTCTTAATTATATAAAAAATACCATAAAAATTAAAAATTTTACATAATTAATACATAACTAAACATATTTATAAATGTATATGAAGCACAATGACAATTTTGAGTGTGCAAGAACTTTAAATGCAACTAAGTTGCAATTAAAGTTCTTTTTGTATCATTCTGATAATGCAACTAAGTCGCAAAAAGGAAAGATATGAAAAAAAGTTATATAGGGTTATCGTTAGTTTTGCCATGTTATTTATTGGCTCAAAATGTGGCACTGGATGATGTCCAAATAGTAGAGCAAGTAAACGAAGCAACAAATACTATGAATATAGATATGAAAAAAATAGAAGCACAGCAATCAAACTCTTTATTTGATCTGTTTAAAGATAATGCATCTATTAATGTAGGTGGTGGAGCTGTTAATGTACAACGAATTTATTTACGAGGGATTGAAAGTAGTAATTTAAACATTACTTTAGATGGAGCAAAACAAGGAAAAAATATGTTCCAACATAGAGGAAATGAATTAGGTGCAAATACAGACATTTTAAAACGAGTTCAAGTCAAGACTTACAGTGATGCTTCTGATGGTTCTGGAGCATTAGGTGGTTCTATCAAAATGGAAACAAAAGATGCACATGATTTTGCTACTGGGGATAAAACTTTTGGTGGAATTATAAAAACAGGATATGAAACGAATTCAAATACAAAACATGGAAGTTTGATTGCTTATAATGTGATCAACCCTCACTTTGGGATTTATGCGAGTATTTCTGGTGTAAATAGTGATAATTATGAAGATGGAAATCACGAAGATCAAATCGCAACTGCTTATACTGATAGAGATTATTTAGTTAAAATGAGTTTATTAGATGTAGAGAATAATGATTTACGAATTACTTTAAGTCAAAATGAAAATAGTGGGGATTCTCAATGGGCAGGAACTGATGCGAAACCACATCCAACAGATTTAGAAAAAATCTCTTCAACGACTACAAACTATACACTACAACATAACTATAATCCAAGTGATTTAATAGATTTAGATACTGATGTAAATTTTACTACTTTAGTGTTAGATAGAGAAGAGAAAGATATCGATTATAAAAATGAAACTTTTGGTTTAAAAATTCAAAATCATTTTAATTTTAATTTACTCAATACTAAAAATAGATTATCACTTGGTGGTCAGTATGAAAATCAACATGGTGTGGGAGAATTTAGTCCTACAACAAGAAAAGATGCTGATGGAAATGGAGGATATATTGATTATGCAGGAGAGACAAAATATGCAGATGTAGATTCTAATTCTAAGTCTCTTTTTGTTCAAAATAGAATGAATTTGGATGATTTAAATATCTATTATGGTGTACGATTTGATGATTATGAATTTGAAACAGGTTTAGGAAAGGCTACAGATACAACATTCTCTCCTAATTTAGGGTTTGATTATGCACTTACTGAAAGTTCTTTATTTTATGCAAACTATAGCCAAAATAGTAGAATGACAGGAATTATTCCATTTACATGGCTTAATAATATAAGAAAAAATACTAGCTATTCAAGTGATTTAGAAGCAGAAAAAGCAACTAAATATGAGATAGGATATAAGTATAATAGAGATTCTATTTTAACTCAAAATGATTCTTTAGGTTTTAATCTAAGTGTATTTAAATCAACAATAGAAAATCTAATTTTAGCAAGAGATATGAACGGAGGAAGTGGTGAAGGTGGAAGAACATTAGAAGATATATATAATAACTCTGATGATTTTGATACAAAAGGTTTTGAACTTGGGGTAACTTATAATATAGAGAAATATACAACAATTCTTTCATATTCATATATTGATGCTGATGATATAGAAGATAATGGTACAAGTACAACAGGAGTAGATGAATCAATTGCGATTAGAAGAATTGGATCATTTGATACAAGACAACTTGTATTTAGCAATTATTATGATGTAGATGATAGTTTAAATTTTGGATACACACTAAATGCTATCAAAGGTATTGATGATCCTATCGAAAGATCGGGGTATGTGACACATGATATTAGCATGACTTATAATCCATCAAATTATTCAGATTGGACTCTTTATGCTGGGGTTGATAACCTTACAAATAAAACATATGGAAGTCATACAACTATTGCTGCAAGTAATGATCCTGACTACTATAGATATGAGACAGGAAGAAATTATAAATTTAGTATCAAATATGTGTTTTAATTGATATTTTAATACAATACCTTTTATATAAATAAAAGGAAAAAACTTGATCATCTCCGATACATTTTTGCCGATAGTTTTAGAAAAAATTATCGCACATAATGCTTCACCCATACTTGTGGGTGGGTGTGTGCGAGATGCATTTTTGCATCTTGAAGTAAAAGATTATGATATCGAGGTTTTTGGGCTTGATTCTCTTGACGAGCTCGAAGATATCTTAGAAGAGTTTGGAGATGTCAATCTAGTAGGAAAAAGTTTTGGGATACTAAAACTCTCTACACCAGATATGGAATATGACTTTTCATTTCCACGACTTGAAACAAAAACAGAAGATGGACATCGAGGATTTGATGTCACAGTCGATGGCGATCTTGACTTTGAGACAGCTAGTAAAAGAAGAGACTTTACGATCAATGCCATTGGGTATGACTACAAAAATAAAACTTATCTTGATCCTTTCGGCGGAATAAAACACCTCAAAGAAAAAATATTAAAACATATCGATGATGATACCTTTTGTGAAGATGCTTTGCGTGTGTATCGAGCGGTGCAGTTTGTTGCTCGATTTGAATTTACTCTTGATATTCAAACACACAAATTGTGCAAAAAGATTGTACAAACAGATGAATTTAGAAACCTTTCAAAAGAGAGAATTTATGAAGAGTATAAAAAGCTTTTTTTAAAATCTTCCCGTCCTTCGATTGGATTGAATATTTTGGGTGAATTGGGTATAGAATATATCGATGAAGATATACAAAAGTTTATTGATGAAATTGTTTTAAAAAGCTCACCATCAAGAGAAAAACTTGTGTTGATATTTTTTCTTTTAGATGAGTTGTTTATAAAAATATCAAATGATAAAAAACTTTTAAAAGAGATACAAAGTCTACAACACTTTAAAATCCCTCGTATATTTCAATCAAAAATCAATCAAAATGACACTTTTGTAGAGCATTTGATAGTCAAAAATCATATGCGAAATAACTTACCAAAACCTTTATATATGGGCAAGGATTTAATCAAAATGGGCTATACTCCAAATGAAAAATTTAAAACAATTTTAGATACACTATACAAAATGCAATTAAACGGAGAAATATGTTGAAATATAATGATAAAAGTATAGGGAACCTCAATTTAATAAGTACATTTTTGATACTTATGTTTATGGCTTTTATTGTAATTATGTTAAGTGTAAATTATAAACTTGATGACTTTGTAAAACTAGAAGCAGAAATCAAAAAGAAATTTTTAGAAGATAAAAAAAATGATATTCGCTATAAAATTAATAATATCAATGAACTTATTAATTTCCAAGATAAACAGGATATTGTGCAAAATAAGAAGTTAATTCATGATTTTATCAAAAGAACAAATGATAAAAAATATCGTATTATCACAGTACAAGAATTGTCGACTGATATGCCATATTATGATGAGCTTATCGAGCATGGTGAATATTATAAGCATACTAGTGTTATGGATAAAGAGACAGAAAAAAAGATATCAACTATTGAATATCTTGTACTAAATAAAAAGTGGAATTGGGTAATCTCTACAAAATTTAATGATAATATTATTAACGAAGAGATACAAACCTGGGAGCAACATTTATTGCATCTCATTAGAGATAATATTTATGTGCATATTTCACTTTTATTTCTTTTTAGTATTGCATTGTTGTTGGTGATGTATATTATTCACAGAATAGCAAACAGAACGATTAAAAAATTTCAAATTAATATGAAAAGAAAAGAAGAGAAGTTAAAAGAAGAGATTCATACACTTCAAAGATTACTCAATAATGAAACAGATAAATATGACGAACAATCAAAAATGATGCAAAAACAATCGAAAATGTTAGCTTTAGGTGATATGCTCTCAAATCTTTCTCGGCAATGGAGAAGACCACTTACTGAAATCTCTGAAACTGTTCAAAGTATCAAATTAAGTGTTAAAGAAGATATGCTAATCACGGATAAGGATATTGAAAAACTTACTTATATCAATAATTCAGCGGTGTATTTATCTCGAACAGTTGATGATTTTAGAGTGTTTTTAAAAGCTGATTCTTTAAAAATAGATTTTATTGTGAGTGAAATTGTTGAGAAAGCATTAGTGATAAATAGAACAATTTTGAAAAAAAATAATATAAAAATTGTAAAAGATTTAGATAAAGATGTGATGATACACAATCTATCGTTTGGATTACTTCAGGCGATGGTAAATATCATATATAACGCAAAAGATGCACTGAAAAAAATAGATGAGCAAGATCGATATATCTTTATATCAACAAAAAATAGTGAAGAAAGTGTAGAAATTAAGATTACAGATACAGGAAAAGGTATCCCAGAAGATGTAAAAGAGGATATTTTTAAACCATATTTCACAACAAAACAAAAAACATATGGGACTGGATTAGGGTTACATATGGCTCATAATATTATCGAGCAAAATATGTCTGGAAAGATTTTTGTTAGCAATGAGGAAACAACCTACAATGATAAGACTTATATAGGTGCATCTTTTAGTATCATTTTGTATCTAAATGATAAAGAAGAAGGTCAGTAAGAATCAAATGAGCTTTAAAGAAAAGATTATAAATATAAGAGAATCAAAATGGTTCTCAAATCTTACAACAGGAATCATTTTATTTTACGCAGCGGCATTAGGATTTAAAACGATTGAAGAGGTTGCAGAGCCTTTTGGATGGCTTTTTTACTCTATTGATATGTTTATTACGGTGTATTTTTTGATTGAAATTATCATCAAAATGTATGCAGAAAAAAGTATAAAAGACTTTTTTAAAAGTGGTTGGAATGTTTTTGATTTTATCATCGTAGTTATTACACTTATCCCTTTAGAAAACTCATCATTTGCTGCAATTGCACGACTTATGAGAATATTTAGAGTATTACGACTTTTAAATGCACGACCAGAACTCAAAAAAATCATCGATATGTTAATAGGGGCGATTCCTGCTATTGTGGATATCGTGATACTGATGTTTATCATCTTTTATATCTATGCTATTATCGGAAATTTCTTTTTTGAAGAACTTGCATCTGGATTATGGAAAGATTTCTTGACATCGATGCTCACACTTTTTAGAGTACTGACTTTTGAAGATTGGACAGATGTGATGTATGAAGCGATGGAACTTTACCCTTGGGCGTGGGCATATTTCGTCAGCTTCGTGATCATCGCAGCCTTTGTATTTTTCAATCTTTTTGTTGCTGTTATCATCGACGAGATGCAAAAAATAAACTCAGAACAAACAGATGAACAACTCAACCGAGAAGAAGAAAAAATAGATCTACTTTTAGAAAAAATGAATGAGATGCAAGAAGAGATTCGTGAGTTGAAGAAGAGATAGATAGTGAAAATTGAGAATATTATCTATGAGTATAGAGAAGTAAATCATGGAAAACTATCTCAATATATCATAGATAATGAATCTTTACATAAATATTTCAAAGAAGACTGGGGTAAAGTAAAAGCTAAACAGTATTGTGGAATCATAAATTATAATGATGATGACTTTTACATACTTCCCAAAATTGCTGAAGATGAGAATAGTGATAAAAATTTAGATATATTTATCTATATGTTGAGATATGTTTACGATATAAAAATAGACAATGAAGACTTAGCAAGTAGTAAAAATACAAATACAAATAATTTACTCGATATATTTATACAAATATTTGCAAAAAATCTTTTCAGAGAGTTTCAAAAAGGTATTTATAAAGAGTATATAACTGAGCAAGATAATTTAACTACACTTAGAGGTAAGTATCTAATAAATGAAAATTTAAAATATAACTTTACAAAGAGCAAGATATATTGTGAATATGATGAATTTTCAGAAGACAATGAACTAAATCAATTCTTTTTATATGCAATAAAGATATTGATGAATTTTACAACAAATACAAAACTATTAAAAATGTGTGAATTGGTTTTGTGTGAAGTATCATATAAAAAACTTGATATCAAAAATATAAATATTCATTTTAACCGACTTAATCAACGATTTAAAAATAGTTTTGAATTTGCAATGTTACTTTTAAAAAAATCTATTCCATTATTTGAAAAAGATAAGAAGTCTTTTGCTTTTTTATTTGATATGAATAGTTTATTTGAGAAATTTATAGGTAAAATATATCAAGAGATAAAAACAGATACAAAGTTACAATATACTCAATATTTTGGAAACTTAAAACTCATACCAGATATTTATACAGATGATTTAATCATCGATGTGAAGTATAAAAAAGCAAAAAATAAAGAAGATTTAAAAAGAGATGATAAATATCAGATGTTTGTATATGGTATAAATTTTAGAGTGAACAATACTATGCTTTTATATCCTAAGCATTTGGAAAGTATAAAAGAAGATTTGGTCTTAGGTAAAGATGATAAAATGGTAGTATTAAAAATGAGAAGTATTGACTTGGATTTTAATGGTGGATATGATGATTATATTGAAGTAATGAAAACAAAGATGAGGAGTATTATATGACAGAAAAAGACTTAATAGAAAAGTTAAAAGATATGTATGAAAATGCAGAAAAAGGAGAGCAGGTTTCATCTATTCATCTTTTTGGAATTGAATATGCTGCTGATTTGACAAATAAAGATATAAAGAAAATAGCAATTGAAGCTACTGGTAATAAATCATATCAAACTGAGATATCAAAAGGTAGAAAATTAGGTAAAAGATTAACAGAAAAACAATTACTAAAAAATAAAAATAGTATTCTCGATAGTCAAGAAAGAAATGAAATAAAAACAAACAATATAATGCTTTACGGTGCACCAGGTGTTGGAAAAACACATAACTATAAAAAACTTATATCCATGATAGAAGAGGGTAAATCAGAACAAGAGATATTTTCAAGTATAAAAAATAATGAAAATGTACAAGATGAATATGATGGGACTTTTCAAAATATTAAAGATGACAAAAGAATAGAGTTTGTGACATTTCATCAGAGTTACTCTTATGAAGATTTTATTGAAGGGTTTCGTCCAAATGAAAATGGAAATATTGAGTTGGAAGATGGAACTTTTAAAGTTTTATCTAATAAAGCAAAAAATCAAATTAAAGAAACAACACTCCAGAAAATCTCCTTTGATGAAGCCTTTGACATATTTAGAACAGAGTATATAGAAAATGAATTAGAAAAGATTTACAGTGTGTCAAATGTAGAAATATTTATACATGATGTAAAAGAAAAGACAATTAAAGTACAATCTTCAAAAGCAAAAGATAATCAATATGTGAAAAAGTCTGATTTGGAAACTGTAGTTCAAGCTATATTAGAAAATAAAATTGAGAAACCAAGTGATATAAAAAAATTGGATGTTAAAAAAGATACAATTTCTTTAGGTGGTTTGTATTATCCCATAGCAAAACGAATTATTAAAATTATTGAAGAAACAAAGAACATTGTAGAAGATAAAGAAAAAAACTTTTATATAGTAATAGATGAAATAAACAGAGGAAATATATCTAAAATATTCGGAGAACTTATCACTTTAATAGAAGAAGATAAAAGAGATACTTACGAAGTAACACTTCCCTACTCAAAAGAGAAGTTTAAAATACCGTCAAATTTATATATCATAGCTACGATGAATTCGACTGATAAATCAATTGCGACAATTGATATAGCACTAAGAAGAAGATTTACATTTTTAAAAATGGAACCAAACCCTAGCTTAGTAAAGAATGTAGATGCAAAAAAACTGATGGAAGAGTTAAATGAATATATTTCAAATAATTTAAATAAAGACTTTCAATTAGGACATAGTTATTTTATGAAAGTTCAAACTGATGAAGACTTGGAGTTTGTAAAAGAGTATAAAATAAAACCGTTACTTGAAGAGTATTTTTATGCAGATGATGAAAAACTCAATGTAATTTTAGAGATGTTGAAGTAGTAAATAAATGACAATTTGTAATGATTTTTCTTCTTTGCCTGCTAACTTGATATAATTAAAAATATAAAAGAAAAGAAGATTGAGTTATGAATGAAAATAGTTTAGTTGTAGATGAGATAAATATACATGATAAAATATATACTGTTCGTGGACTTCAGGTGATGTTGGATCGTGATTTGGCTAAACTTTATAGTGTGGAAACAAAAAATTTAAATAAAGCGGTAAGTAGAAATAGAAAAAGATTTCCAGAAAAATTTAGATTTCAATTGATTAAAGATGAGTATGATAACTTAAGGTTCCAATTTGGAACCTTAGGTTTAGAGTCTAAAAGTGAATGGGGAAAGCATACCAAGTATTTACAGAGCAAGGTGTCTCAATGCTTAGTGCTGTTTTACAAAGTGCTGAGGCGATTGATATGATTCAAAAATTACCATAAATGGCGCGAGAGATTAAAAAAATAGGAAGACGAAGATATAAATGAACAAAATATTTAACTACATAAAACAAAATAAAGATACGAAACTTCTCATCGTTGCAGATGAAAAGCAAGCTATGATGGCACGAGATGTTGCTAGTTATTTGGGATTGAGTCCTTTTGTATTGAGTGACTTACGGGCAAATTTTGGAGATGATTTACTCTCTTTTAGTGATGAGATAAAAGATATGACAAGTACTTTGGAGTCTTTTCATCAGTATAGAAAACAGAACAAAATACTTATTTCGCCTGTACGAACTATAACTTATGCACTTCCTAAGCCTGAGTGTTTTTCGAGTCTTACTATAGAGTTTGCAAGTACGATTAATATAGCTGAGCTTAAAGAGAAGCTTTATAATTGGGGATACTATTTTGTGGATATTGTAACAGAGCAGGGTGAAGTTTCTGTACGAGGAGATATCATCGATATCTTTCCGCCGAATGATGAGTATGGATATAGAGTCAGCTTATTTGATGATGAGGTTGAG